>JARRRD010000065.1:11570-55441 GCA_037381085.1 Candidatus Sulfobium sp. | reverse complement strand
AGTACCGGTGGGTCGGCCCGGACCACACAGAGGAGACCATCGTGTCGGAAGATGAGGTGTACGCGCTCACCTCTTCACAAGGCACCCTGACCCCGGAGGAGCGGGCGATTGTCAATCAGCACGTGGAGGTTACCGTCAAGATGCTGGAATCTCTGCACTATCCAAAATCGCTTCGAAATGTGCCTTTGTTTGCCCGGGCGCACCACGAGCACATGGACGGTAGGGGATATCCGAGAGGTCTGACTCGCGAACAAATTCCTCTGCAAGGCAGAATCATCGCTCTCGCAGATGTATTTGAGGCGCTGACTGCCAGAAACCGTCCTTACAAGAAAGGGAAAACGCTGATGGAGGCCCTTCGCGTTCTCGGTGCCATGAAAGAAGACGGACAGATTGATCCCGATCTTTTTGACATATTCATTCAGAAAGAAATATACCTGCAATACGCCGAGAAATACATGCCTCCTGAACAGCTTGACGAGATTGTGTTATCCCGGATACCCGGGTACGTACCACGATTACAGTGACCGAACGCTTCCCCGTTGCCTCGGGGCGGCTGTCGGCAGACAAGACCTGCACGGGGTCCAGGCTATGCCGCTACCACGGTGTTTCGGATTACGCCGATCCGGGTTATCTCGACCTCGACGACATCTCCGTTCTTGAGAAAAATGGGAGGCCGCCGTTTAAACCCCACGCCTGAAGGGGTCCCCGTGGCGATCAGATCGCCCGGCTCCAGGGTCATAAGCGAACTGAGAAAGGCAACCGTCCGGGAGACGGGGAAGATCATGTCCCGCGTGTGCCCATGCTGGAGTGTGACGCCGTTTACCCGGGTAATGATGTCCAGGTCCTGCGGATCGGGAACTGCAGAGGCCTGGACCATGCCGGGACCCGTCGGCGCAAAGGTATCGAGGGTCTTTCCCGCTGTCCACTGACCGGTCTGGAACTGGAGGTCGCGGGCGCTTACGTCATTCATGATTGTGTAGCCTGCGACACATGCCATCGCCTCCCGCTCGGAAACATCCTTGCACCTCCGGCCGATGACTACCGTCAATTCGCCTTCGTAGTCTACCTTTGAGCTTATCCGCGGGAGGACGATGGCGCTGAAGGGGCCGCACAGGGCGTTCCGGAATTTGGCAAAGAACGTGGGGGTTCCCGCTGTGCCCATCCGTACTTCTCTGGCATGCTCCGGGTAGTTCAGTCCGAGACAGATGATCTTGTCCGGATCGGGAACAGGAGGCCCGATTTCCACCTCACCAAGGGACATAAGATCTTTACTCCTGCTTTCGAATGCCTGCCGTGCATGCCGGAGGACCTCTTCAATGGCTTGCCGTCCCCCTTCGAGAAGGGCGCGCACGGGTGAAACGGCCGGGGCAGAAGAAGATGGAACCAGAGCCTGAACATCCGCAAGAAGCGGTCCGAGTACAATTCCGGCCCGCCAGGGGCCTCGTCTTCGGTAGCTGACAATGTACATGGCGCCTCCCTATGGCTACTCTAGCATAAATGTAAGAATAGTACCTCAAAGTTGTCTGAGCGAACAGGCCGCCTTCAGCCTTTCCCACCTGTTCTTATCCGCCGCTTTTGAGATATAATAAACTCTTCGCACATTATATAAAGGCGGCTGCTGCCGCTGAACGAAAAGGGGCCTGCAATAAAACATTTGCCAGACAGGAAGGGGTATTTCGGCGGATACGGGGGACGTTTTGTGCCTGAAACGCTGATGCCCGCCCTTGATGAACTGGAAAAGGCGTATCACGCCTCCGGAAAGGACAAGGAATTCCAGAAGGAGCTTGCCCACCTCCGGAGGACATATATAGGGAGACCGACGCCACTGTATTTTGCCAAGAGACTGACCGAGTCGCTGGGAGGGGCGAAGATCTATCTCAAGCGGGAAGACCTCGCCCATACCGGCGCACACAAGATCAACAACGCACTCGGACAGGCCCTCCTGGCCAGGAAGATGGGCAAAAAGAGGCTGGTCGCCGAGACAGGTGCCGGACAGCATGGAGTGGCCACGGCCACCGGGGCAGCTTTTACCGGCCTTGAATGTGATATCTATATGGGCTCGGACGATGTGGCCCGGCAGTCCCTGAACGTCTTCCGGATGAAGCTCCTCGGCGCCAGGGTAATTGAGGTCTCTGTCGGATCGCGAACGCTGAAGGACGCCATCAACGAGGGGCTCCGTGACTGGACGACCAATGTGAGGACGACCCACTATGTCATGGGTACGGTCTTCGGCCCCCATCCGTTCCCGGCGATGGTCAGGGACTTCCAGTCGGTCATAGGAAAAGAGGCAAAGAAGCAGATCCTGAAAGAGGAGGGAAGGCTGCCTGACTGCCTGATCGCATGCGTGGGAGGCGGAAGTAACGCGATGGGCCTCTTCAATGAATTCCTCGGAGACGAAGGCGTGAGGATGGTCGGTGTGGAAGCCGGCGGAAGGGGCATAGCCGGCGGAGAACACGCCGCGAGGTTTGCCGGCGGTTCCGTCGGCGTACTCCAGGGAGCAAAGAGCTACCTCCTGCAGGACGCGGACGGAAATGTCCTCGGTACGCATTCCGTATCGGCAGGGCTGGATTACGCAGCAGTGGGCCCTGAACATGCTTTTCTCAAGGACTCGGGGAGGGTAAGGTACAGCTATGCAACGGACGAGGAGGCGCTGTCGGCCTTCGAATTCCTTTCCAGGACGGAAGGGATCATCCCGGCACTGGAGTCGGCCCACGCCGTCGCCGAGGCGGTGAGGATGGCCCCCGGTCTTTCGAAGGAGGAGGTAATAATCGTCAATCTGTCAGGAAGAGGCGACAAAGATGTCCAGCACGTTGCAAGACTCATGGGGATAGAACTCTGATGTCCCGCATCGGCAGGACGTTCAAAAGGATAAGAGAGAAAAAAGGGAAGGCCTTTATACCCTATATAATGGCAGGCGACCCCGACCTGAACAGGACCGTGCAACTGGTGAAGATGCTTGAGGACTGCGGGGCCGATATCATCGAACTGGGTGTGCCTTTCTCTGACCCCCTTGCCGACGGGCCGACGATCCAGAAGGCCGCCCAGCGTGCGCTTCGGGAGGGTGTGACGCTCGGCGGCGTCATAGATCTTGTGGCTGATCTGAGAAAGGTCACGCAGATACCGATAATCCTGATGACTTACTACAATCCCGTATTCAGGTACGGTGAGGAAAGGTTTGTCCGTGACGCCTCTGCAGCGGGCGTTGACGGGATGATTGTGCCTGATCTGCCCCCTGATGAGGCGGGTGTCCTGAGAAAATATGCCAGAAAGGCCGCATTCGATACAATTTTTCTCCTGGCCCCAACTTCTACGGAAGAGAGGATCAGGACGGTGGCAAGGGCTTCTACGGGCTTCATATACTACGTCTCGATTACGGGCATCACCGGCGCAAAACTCTCCATGGACTCGGCAATCGGGTCCCACATTTCGAGGATCCGGCAGGAGAGCAGGACGCCTGTGGCGGTCGGATTCGGGATATCGACACCCGAAGAGGCATCGGCCGTTTCCAGGTTCGCCGACGGTGTTATTATCGGGAGCGCAATCGTGAAACGGACGGAAGAGCCCGACGAAGACCTCAAGGCGTACCTCCTTTCTCTCAGGGGGGCGATCGCCTGAGTGGAAAACTTTCCTCTTTCTGAAGGGCGGTAACTGTCATGGCGTGGTTTAAGAAAGACAGAGAGCTTAAAGCCGACAAGAAGGTGAAGATCCCCGAAGGGCTCTGGGTGAAATGCGAGAGCTGCAGGGAGATCATCTACAGGAAGGAGATCGACAGGAACCTGAGGATCTGCCCGAAATGCAATTACCACTTCAGGATCAGTGCGCGGGAGAGGATCAAGCTCCTCGTTGACGACGGGAGTTTTGTCGAGATGGATACCGGCCTTTCTTCCAGTGATCCCCTCAATTTCAAGGACAAGATTTCCTACAAGGACAGGTTAGAGGAGAACAGGAAAAAAAGCGGACTTCCTGATGCGGTAATTTCCGGGGAGGCGAATGTCGGCGGGCATCCGGTGGTCATCGCGGTCATGGAATTCTCTTTCATGGGGGGGAGTATGGGTTCTGTCGTGGGTGAAAAGATACTCAGAGCGGCGGAGGCGGCGACGGAGTCGAAGAAAACGCTCATTACGATCGCATCCTCGGGAGGGGCGAGGATGCAGGAGGGCATCTTTTCCCTCATGCAGATGGCGAGGGTGTCCGCGGCGGTTGCCAGGCTGAAAGACGCGGGCATGATCTATATCTCGATCCTTGCGGACCCCACCTTCGGAGGAGTCACTGCAAGTTTTGCCATGCTGGGTGACATCATCATTGCCGAGCCGAAGAGTCTTGTGGGGTTTGCGGGTCCACGGGTGATCGAACAGACCATCAAACAGCAGCTTCCCGATGATTTCCAGAGAGCGGAATTCCTTCTCGAACACGGCCTTATCGACGAGATCGTTGACAGAAAACATATGAAGGAGACCGTGGCGAAGGTCATCGAACTCCTCGCATGAGTTACAGGAGGACCGTCGAATACCTCTACGGGCTCCAGAAGTACGGCATGAAATTCGGCCTCGACAACATCACCAGACTCCTTTATGCGCTCGGCAATCCCCACCATTTTTTCCGTTCCGTCCACGTCGCCGGCACGAACGGAAAGGGTTCCACGTCGTCCATGACAGAGTCGGTCATACGGACCTCAGGATGCAGGACCGGCCTCTTCACTTCGCCCCATCTTGTCAGCTTTACGGAGAGGATACGTATCGACGGCGAAGAGATAAGCGAAGAGGATGTGGTCGCACTTGCCGAAGAAGTGAGAAAGGCCGTTGGAAAAATCGGGGACTTTTCCCCCACTTTTTTTGAGGTCGTAACTGCGATGGCCTTTCTTTGTTTCAGGCTCAGGGGGGTTAAATGGGCAATTGTCGAGGTCGGACTGGGCGGAAGACTTGACGCCACGAACGTGATCCTGCCGGAAGTGGCCGTGCTCACCGCCGTCGGTCTTGATCACCGCGAATTCCTCGGGAATACACTCGGCGAGGTGGCTGCCGAAAAGGCCGGTATAATCAAGCCCGGGGTGCCGGTCGTTGTGGCTCCGCAGGCACCGGAGGTTCTTGAAGTCATCGAGAACAGGTCTTCAGAAAAAAGATCTCCCCTTTTCAGGTACGGCCGGGACTTTTCGTCGTCGATAGTGCTGGAAGACGCTTGCGGCCTCTCTTTCCGCTACGGGGGGGAAAAGGAATATGACCATCTGCGCCTTCCCCTCGCCGGTGAGCACCAGGCGGTAAACGCGGCGCTGGCAGTCAAAACGACAGAGATACTGACGGGAAAATATCCGGGGATAATATGCAACATAAGGGAAGGTCTCGAGGCGGTGAGATGGCCCGGAAGAATAGAGATTGTCAGGGAAAAACCGGCGACAGTCGTCGACGGCGCCCACAACCCGGACGCGGCCGCCGCCCTTTCGGCGTATCTCGGCAAGATGGTCGCCCGGGTGTATGGCAGGGTCATTCTGGTCATCGGGATCATGGGGGACAAGGACATCGACGGCATACTCAGACCGTTATATGACCGAGGGATATCCCAGTGCCGCAGCATGGGCGGACAGCACCTCGGCCATATCTAACGGTGTTGCCGATGCCATTCGGAAGGCTGAAGGGCTGTATGCGCCGGGAGACGTTATTGTTGTGACAGGATCTTTCTATACGATAGGAGAGGCGAAGGAAGTCCTGGGCAACAAGGGGGTGTTTTCGAGGCTGAGGGAATGAGGCCGGCGGGGTGCGGGGGACGGACGGCGAAACGCGCCGGCGGCCATCGGCGGGTCATCGGCCTCATGGTTTGCATCTTATGTATCTTGTATGCCGCAGATGGCTCCTTCGCCGCCGGAAGGCAGACGGTCATTGCCGCCGATAAACTCGAATATTTTCCAAACAGGAAAGAATACGTGGCCACCGGCTCCGTGGAGGTGAAAAGAGACGGCGCAGTTATCCGTGCCGACAAGATCATTTATTACGAAGAGACCTCGGAGACCGTTGCCACAGGCCACTTTACCTATGAGGATAAGGAGACATCCATCGCGGCTGAAAGGGCCGAGATTAATATGGACGAAAAGACGGGGAGACTTTACAATGCCAAACTCCTCTATAAGAAGGACAACTATCGCCTTTCTGCGAGAATTATTACTACAGTCCTGAGGCGAACTTTACCACCTGTGACGCACCGTTGCCGGCCTGGTGCTTTAAGGCGAAAAAGGTGGATGTTCTTGTCGGCCGGGAGGTCAAGGCGAGGGATGCGTCCTTTCGCATAAAGGGCCTTCCCGTATTCTATACTCCCTATCTTTGGACATCGCTCACCTCCGAGCGCAAGACAGGGTTCCTGACGCCCACCGTCGGCTACACAAGGCAGAGGGGACTGGAAGCGGGCATCCCCTTTTACTGGGCCATGTCGGACAGCAGCGACGCCACCTTTATACTGGATGAATACGGCAAGGGGGGGACGGGAACAGGCATTGAGTACCGGTTCGTGCGGCCCGGGGTGACAAAGAGCAACTGGTGGGCCTACCACATAAAAGATCCTCTGACCGACAAGGACTTCTGGCAGGTGAAGGCCCTGCACGAGCAACGCAGTGACCAGGGGCCCGGCGGCTTCCTTGATATCGATTACGTAAATGAAAAGGATTTTTACCGCCAGTTCAGCACACACTACCAGACCACGACGCTCCGGTTTCTCCAGTCGACAGGTGAATTCGACCTGCCATTTTCGAATTCGCGGCTGTATCTCCTTTCCCAGTACTGGGTGGACCTGTTGAACGATACGGGAAATGTAGCCCAGAGGCTTCCCGAGGCCGGTTATGTACTGAACTATACGCGGGCGGGTGACTTCATGGTCTCGGCAGACCTGAATGCGGGTAACCTGTGGCGCGAAAACGGCACTTCGGCGGCGAGGATAGACTTTTATCCCAGGGTCCTTCACTCCATCGGCAGCGACTTCGTCCTTACGCAGACGGCCGCCGTCCGGGCCACGGGGTATTCTTTTTACAAGGACACGGATGGAGAGGATCAGACCATAAGGGGGGCCTTTGAATACGACGTAACCGGCCACACGAGGCTGTACAGGACCTATTCATACTTTACGCATGTGATAGAGCCGTCGATCAGGTATCATTTCATCTATTCTTCCGAAAATGACCTCCCCGTATTCGATTCCACCGAACTCTTCGGCAAGACGTCGAACATCGAGCTGAGTGTTCTGAACCGGGCGATTGTGAAGGGGAGGGAGGTCGTCGCCTTCAGGCTCACTCAGGCCTTTGATACGTATGACAATCACCAGCCCTTTCTCCCGCTGGAAATGGAATTGGGAGTCAAGTACCCCTTTCCTCTCCTGCTTGAGGCTACCTACAATTTTTACACCGGGGGGTTCGACACTATAACATCGGACCTGGGCTTTAACGTTAAGAACTCCTTTGTATCGATCGGGCAGCGTTACAACAGGGTGGAAGATATTCTCATGTACACAGCGGGGGTTTCTTTCAGGCCCCTCAAGGCGATAGAGATGACCGGAAGCCTCTGGTACGACGCCAGGGGAGGGGGATTGCAGGATATGAACGTGGCTCTAAGGTACATGAGGCAGTGCTGGGGACTGCGGTTTGAGGCGGACAAGAAGCCGGGGGACTTCAGCATGAAGGTGATGGTTGAGCTGGCAGGTCTTACCACACGACCTTCCGAGAGGACCGGCCCCAGTGGAATGTCGGCTTTCTGATGTGACAGTGTGACCTGATGCTCGTTGCACCGGAGCTTCCCAACCCACCGACTTGACTATATAATTTTGGGAGCAGATTATGTAAAATTTATACGGGAGGGCATCCCCGCTGAGGCATCAAATCCGGGGAAACAGGCATTTGCCCTTCTTGCATTTTCCGGCATATTTGTTGCTATAATTTTTAACGTAGCCAAAGGCCGACTGCAGCGCTGGTCAGTCTATTACGGCATCCTGACGGTACCGCACTTTACTGCAGGAAAACGTTAAGGTCTCCGCAGTCTCATCATGGCCCGGCTCGCCGGGGAATGACAATGGGGAGAAAAAAGGGGAGGACTGATGGAATCGCTTATCTTTTTTCTTTTTGGCGCCGCCATATGCATATTGGTTTATGCATTTCTCAGGGCGTTCAGTCTTAACAAGAAGATCCCGGGGGGGATTGTCAAGAAGACCTGGCGGCTTCTGTATTATCTTATAGGGCTTCTGGTTGCGGGATATCTGGCGATTCTCCTCTTCCCTTCCCTGCCGGACATGTCCAGACAGGTCATTCTGGGCATCATCCTGCTCGCGGTAGCCGTATTCATAGTGAAGGTCATAAACCTGCTGTACAGAATTATTGTCGATCTGGGGTTGTGATTTAATGGACATCAAACACGACTTGCAGACCCTGATGACCGAGGCCCTCGACAAGAAAGCAAGCAGTATCTTTCTCAAGAGGGCGACGGGTACGATTGCGGAATCGCCGGGCGACAAGGAAAGCCTGGCGGCGGCCGCTGAGAGGGTCGGCAGAATGGTCGCACTCTTTATCGATGAGGAGCTGGCGAAAAAGCTGCTGTGGGAGATGATGTCGGTAATCCACGAAAGCGGCTCCGGTGGGAGAAGTCCGAAAGGCCGGGTAGTTGAAACAGCGGACGAAAGGTGCGACGGGGAATAACCGGCGACGTAAACTGTCCGCCCATGAAAAAAGGAATACTGGCCCTGTCATGTATACGTTCAACGGGATGAGATCGCCTCGGGTGAATTGTTCAATCCGTCATCCCGCTGTTTAGGTATCAGGCGGCTGACGGCTCATCCCCGATAAGACAGATACGGACCCCGACGCAAATGAGGTTTGAATTCTTCCGAAAAAATAATATCATGTAAATAGGAGCGTCGGCGGCAAACCGGGCGCTCAGGAAGACTTCAAGGAGAAAAGCATGAACAATGCCGGCAGGCGTACCCTGATCTCGATCCTGATACTTGCTGCCGCGATAGTCGCTCTTGTTGTCGTTCTGTGGCCGTCGAAGGTGAGGCACAAGTTTCCGCCCGGTCTTGTATCGGAACAGCCTGCGATAAAGCTTCCCCCTCCCGTATACACCGGCCGGACACCGGTGGAAGAGGCCCTCCATGAAAGAAGGTCCGTCAGATCATTCTCCGGGAGTCCGCTTGGTCTGTCTGAGATTTCACAGCTTCTATGGGCCGCCCAGGGGATCACGGAGGCCGGGAAAGGGCTCCGCACGGCGCCCTCCGCCGGGGCACTGTATCCGCTTGAGGTATACGTTTTGTCCGGGAATGTGAGGGACCTCCCTGCCGGAATCTACAGGTACAGGCCGCCGGGTCATGAACTCGTGAAGACAGCGGACGGCGACATGCGACGGGAACTTTACAGTGCGGCCGCTGACCAGACGCCCGTCAGAGAGGCCCCGGCGGTCATCATTTTTTCCGCGCATTACGGCCGGACAATAGCGAAATACGGGAAAAGAGGCATAAGGTATGTAAATGCCGAGGCCGGAAGCGCGGTCGAGAATGTCTACCTGCAGGCGGTGTCACTGGGGCTCGGGACCGTGGTGATAGGGGCCTTCAAAGACGGCGACGTAAAAGATATCGTGAAAATGGCCGGGGATGAGGAGCCGCTTTACATCATGCCTGTCGGGAAGAAGAGCAGGTAAGAAGCGCGGTCAGGCGTTCAGTCTTCGTTTCAGGGAATCATCTATCAGCGCGACGATATCCTCAGCAGACGAGACTGTCGATTCAACCTCGATCTCGGGATTGAGCGGCTCTTCATAGGGTACGTTTACGCCGGGGACGGGCCATCCTCTCTCTCCTCTCCTGTATATGCCTGCCGGAGCTCCGCGCGTATCGGTCCTCATCCTTTCCCTTATGCTGCATTCCTCGACGGTACACTTCAGATAGACCTCGATGAAGTCCGGTATAAGCCCGCGCGCCAGATCCCTCCATACTCTGCGGTTGCCCGTGGCATCGATGATCACATTGCGGCCGAGTTCGGTAAGCACCATGGCGAGATAAACGAGGCTCCTGTAAACGAGGTCCCTTTCCGTATCAGAATAAGTGGGATTGGGCGTTACGATCTTTCTCAGCTCATCCATCCTCAGGATGACAAAGTCCGGGTGTAGTTTCCTTATCCCGTCCGCTGCCGTGCTCTTCCCGCTGCCCGGCAGCCCCGTTATCCATAGGGCGAGCCCTCCCATAGACAAAGCTTAGCCCCTCAGGGCACAAAGATCAACAGAGTTGCCTGGGAGGGGCTTCCGTGCCGCCGTACATCTATAAGCAAAGAGAACTAAGCTGAAAGAGAAGGCATGTGGCGATGTTCCGCGAGCATCTCCCTTGCGGTTCGGATGTCGGAAGCTATCTGCCGGACCAGATCGTCGGGGCCTTTGAACTTGCGCTCTTCCCGGATCCTTCCGACAAAGTAGAGCGAGATCTCCTCTCCGTAAATATCCTCGTTGAAGTCCAGTACATGCACTTCGATGGTGAGCCTGTTTTCATCGAACGTGGGTCGCAACCCGATGTTGGCGATTCCGTCGTAAAACTTTTCCCTCACAAAGAACCTGACGGCGTATACCCCGTTGGCGGGGATGATGGAGTGCTTCGGAGCGATATTCGCCGTCGGGAATCCGAGACCTTTTCCCCTGCCGTCCCCTTTGACGACTATCCCCGTGACTGCATAGTCCCTGCCCAGTAGACGGGCGGCGTGTTCGACACTGCCTTCAGCCAGCAGTTTCCTTATCTTTGTGCTGCTGATGACTTCCCCGTCAAACGACACCTGTTCCACCTCCCTCACCACAAACCCGCATTGTTTGCCCAGTCTTTTCAGGGTCCGGACATTGCCGGTCCTGCCTTTTCCGAAACGGTAATTGTACCCCACGAATATTTCCTTCGCCCCAAGGAGGTCGCAGAGGATCTTTTTCGTAAAATCTTCAGGAGACATGGATGCGAAATCGAGCGTGAAAGGGATCTTGACGAGGACATCGAGCCCCAGCTTCTCGAAGAGCGCGATCTTTTCTTCGTAGATGCTTATGAGGGGCGGACATTTCTCGGGGGCCAGGATCTTGAGGGGATGCGGCCTGAATGTCACCACCATGCTGACCGCGCCCGTCTTGCGGGCCCTCTTCATCACCATTTTTATCAACTCCTGGTGACCGAGGTGCAGTCCGTCGAAATTTCCGAGGGTAAGGACGGTGTTCGTGAACTTCTTTGTGATGCGGCTCAAATCCGTTATTAAAAGCATGACGTCAGTCTCCTAACATATTGTCGAGTTCCCGGTAAATTTCATTCCCGATTTCTATCCCCATATCAATGAATTCCGGTCCGTATTTCTTCCCCGTATTGGTCCTGAAAGTGTCCCTGATCCTCGCGATGACCTCCATCTTTTCCCTGAAGATGCGGTGCAGCGTTTCCGCCGGCATCCCTGAAGATTGTGTGATGAGCCAGAGGGTGGTGGTAAAATTGTCCGGTCCCCACCTGAACTTGTCTCCTTGAATGCCTCATGGTTCCTTATGGCTGCCGTAATATATCTCTTATCAGCGTCGCTGATGTCGAAATCCCGGAGGATCAGCGCCGCTTCAATGCTGCCCGTAACGGTATGGTCCCGGCGGTCCCGGGTTATATCGTGGAGCATCCCGGCGATTTGGGCGCAGAGCATCAGTTCCCCGGTATCCGGACCCTGATTTCCGTAACGCCGTCGCTCTGCCTGCACAAGAGCGCCTGCCTCCACGGCCACTTTCTCGCAGTGGAAAATCCCGTGAGCAGGGTGGAGCCTCGTATTGTTCAAGTAGGATCTGCACCTGCGGATCAAGGCGCTTTCGGTGAACGAAGAGCTCGATATATCCAGCTCTTTCCGGCATGCGTCATAGAAAGAGGGGGGCCCCAGCATTTCGCTGGTCCTTACGGCTTTTTCCTTTAATCTCAGGTAGATTGAGCTGTTCAACAGAGAGCCTTACGATGACGGGTCTGCATTTATAATAATTTGTCGGCCGCACTTTCTTCAAGCCCGGCACAATAAAAAAAGGCCGTGCAGAACACGGCCTATTTTGCAATCAATAATAATGCGCCGCTATATCTTGAATGGGTTGACGAAGAGCAGGATCAGGGCTACGACGAGCGCATAAATACAGAGTGACTCGACCATGGCGAGACCGATGATCAGGGTCGTGGTGATCTTTCCTGATGCACCGGGGTTCCTCGCTACACCTTCGCAAGCACCCTTGAGACCCATTCCCTGTCCGATGCCCGTACCCAAAGCGGCAATACCCACGCCGATACCGCAAGCGATGGCGGTGAGGGCATAGTAGTTCAGTTTTGCAGCATCGGGAGCCGCAGCAGCAGCTTCCTGTGCGAACACGACAGGGGCAAGCAGGACTACCAGCAAGAGGGCCAGAAGTACAACTGAGAGTTTCTTCTTCATTGTTTCTTCCTCCTTTCCAAAGTACTTTGAATTAATGTGCCTCTTCAACGGCACCAGCGAGATACAAGGCTGAAAGCAGGGTAAAGACGAACGCCTGGATGACACTCACAAGCACGCCGAGCACCAGGATGGCCGACGGAACTATCGGCGCTACCAGTATCCCCAGCACCAGGAGCAGATAGTGTTTCGCGCTCATGTTGCCCAAAAGCCTGACCGAGAGAGTCATCGGCCTGGCGAGATGACCGATCACCTCGATAATAAACATGAGTATCATAAGCGGCAGTGCGGCTATGGAGCGGATAGGACCGAGAAAGTGCTTTATGTACCCGAATCCATGGACGCGAAGGCCGTAGTAATGCGTCGCCAGAAAAACCGGGATTGCCATGGCTGCGTTGGTGTTGACATTGGCCGTTGGAGACGTGGACCAGGGAAGGAGACCGAGAAAGTTGCCGACAACTATGAAGAGGCCTATCGTTGCGATCATGGGGAAGAGGGGTCTTCCCCAGTGGTGGCCGATATTCTCTTCGCAGAGGTTAAGCAGCGCATCCACGATCACCTCCATGAAATTCTGCGTGCCCCGTGGCACCAGCTTGATCGAAGCGCGGACGATCAGGGAGACCACTATCAGTATTACCGAAGCGAGCAGGGAGTACGAAACAAAGTGCGGCACAACATGGGGATTGACAATCGGGTCAAGGAACATTTTTTCTTCGAGCATATGAGATTGCCTCCTTAGTAAAAATCGCAGTATCTTACACGACTTGCTCGGACAAAGTCAACTTGGAACAAAAAAGCGGATAAAAAACTTGCATTTTTTAATTTGATAATGGCTTAATAATTATAATTATTAAGAAAGTACGATCGGATTTGCACAACATTATGGCAAGGGGCAAGATGAGGAAAGACCTGACAGACGAAGAGAGAAAAGAGATGCCGCTTTATCCGATCGGCATCGTTGCGGAGTTGATCGGGACCACGGACCAGACTTTGAGGCTCTATGAGAAGCACGGGCTGATAAAACCTGCCAGGAGGAACAAGAACAGGTACTATTCCGAAAACGACATCAAATGGCTCCGGTGCGTCAGGGAACTGATCCACAACAAGAAGATAAGCATAGAGGGGATAAAGAAACTCCTGGACTATGCGCCCTGCTGGGAAATCACGGCATGCTCCGAGGAAAGAAAAAACAAGTGTTCGGCATACATAGACAGGACAAAGCCTTGCTGGGAACTGAACAGAATGATATGCAACACGCAGTCCGGCAGGATATGTGAAGACTGCATCGTCTATATTTCAGCTAAGGCAAAAAAGAACTAACCCATTCCCGCGCTGCCGGCCAGGCTAGTCAAAATTGAATTTCGACGGGTCCTTGATCTCCCAGATCGTCCTGCGGCGGGCAAAGTCCTTCGGCTCCGTGCCCTCCTTGAAGTATTCCCTGAGGTCCGTCCGGTCGCGGGAAAGGAGTCCTGTCTTCGGATCAATGAAATAACTTACTATGCCTTCAGGCTGCTTGAATTCTTCCGCCCCCGCCTTAGCTGCGCCGTTCATGAAGGAAACCCATATCGGGGACGCCGCCCGTGCCCCCGTTTCCATCGGCCCGAGGGACCGGGAGTTGTCGAAGCCGACCCAGACGCAGGCGACCAGGTTTGTTGTATACCCGACAAACCAGGCATCCTTATAATCGTTGGTGGTCCCGGTCTTGCCGGCAACAGGGAATCCCAGTGCCTTTGCGCGCCATCCCGTTCCGTGCTTTACGACGTCCTCCATCATGGAAGTGGCCAGGAAGGAAGTCTGGGGGCTTATCACCTGCTTCCTCTCGGGCTCGTTGCTTTCGATGACCCTGCCTTTGCGGTCGGTTATGAATTTGATGGAGACGGGCTTGACCTTCTGCCCGCCGCTGGCAAAGACGTTGTAGAGCATCGCCATTTCAAAAGGGGTTACATCGAAAGATCCGAGAGCAATACTGAGGTTTCTCGGCATCTGCCCCTGATAACCCAATGTCCTGGCAAAGTCCCTCACGACGTCTATCCCCATTGAGTCGACGAGCTTGACGGTGACGACGTTACGGGAGAAGGCGAGTGCGTCCCGGAGACGGGTGGGGCCGTGAAACTGGTGGTCGTAGTTCTCCGGGCTCCACTTGCCTTTCGGGCCGCCCGTATATGTCACCGGTTCGTCATCGATGACGCTCACCGGAGTGAAGCCGTGGTCCATTGCAGCCGCGTAGATGACCGGCTTGAAGGCGGAGCCGGGCTGCCTCTCTGCCAGGAGGACCCTGTTGTATGCGCTTTTTGTGAAGTCGTATCCTCCCACCATGGCCCTTATGAAACCCGTGTAAGGCTCGACGGCCACCAGGGCACCTTCGACCTCCGGCTCCTGTTCCAGACCCAGCCTGATATTCCTCCCGTGCACACTTACTATCCTGACCATTACCACATCGCCGGCCCTCAGTATCTTCGTCAAAGCGAATTTCCTCAACAGCCTCGTCCGGCCGCTCCCCGCGTCCAGGGTTTTCACCGCCCATTCCGCGTCCTTCAGTGAAAGCTTCCCAATAATTCCTCTTGTCTTTATGAGCGCCTCTTTCGCGGCGACTTTGAGTACAAGACCGGTGTACATATCGCCCGGCTTGCTTACCACGCTTGTGGTGATCTCCCCGTCCTTCAATTCTTTCGCAAGGTTGATGCCTGTCTTATGTTCAACGGGGCCCCGCCATCCCTGTCGCTTGTCCACCTCTCTCAAGCCGGACTGCACGGCGCTTACGGCTTCCGCCTGCATCCCCCTGTCGAGAGTGGTATGCACCTTCAGCCCTTCCCTGTAAACTGCGTCTTCGCCGTACTTTTCTTCCAGGTACTTCCTGACATAGTCAATGAAATAATTGTAGACGTCCGCGCCTTTCTGCGGGCTCGACAGGTAGAGGGGCGTGCGATAAGCCTTCTTCTTTTGGGCCTTTGTTATATAGCCCTCTTCTTCCATGCGTGTCAGGACGATCTTCTGACGCTCCCGCGCCCGGGACAGACTGTTGTAAGGCGAGTACCGTGTAGGGGCCTTGACGAGACCCGCTATCAGCGCAGCCTCGGCAAGGTTCAGTTTCCTGGCCGGTTTCCCGAAGTAGGTCCGGGCGGCCATCTCCACCCCGTATGCGCCGTGTCCGAAATACACCTTGTTGAGATAGAGTTCAAGGATCTCCTTCTTGCTTAGGGTCTTCTCCATCCTGATCGCCAGGGCCGCCTCCAGCAGTTTGCGCTTCAGGGTTTTTTTCGGGCTCAGAAAAACCACCTTCGCCAGCTGCTGGGTCAGTGTGCTCCCCCCTTCCTTGAGACTCCTGTAAAACGCATCTTTCAATACTGCCCGAA
The DNA here is from genome assembly GCA_037381085.1 of Candidatus Sulfobium sp. GTDB lineage: Bacteria > Nitrospirota > Thermodesulfovibrionia > Thermodesulfovibrionales > UBA6898 > JARRRD01. The sequence goes on along the minus strand of JARRRD010000065.1, from coordinate 39,682 downwards.
GGATGGCTACATAATCCAGCCCGCCGTGCTTCCAGAACCGGGCGTCTTCCACGGCCACCACGGCATCGATCATGTCCCTGGGAATTTCGTCGAGCGGGACGAATGTACCCTTTTCTACCTTCAGCTCCCCGATGAGGGTGTCGTCATCGGCATAAATGCTTGTACCCGCCGCCGGATTATATTCCTTTAGTTCGTCTATCGAGGGGAGGCCCTTTGACAGGGCAAGATAAGCGCCTCCGGCGCCGCCGGCGAACAAGGCCAGAACGACCAGGGCGATAAGGAATCTTATTTTCATGATTTTCTGATTATACTACCGCCGAAAAAATGCTGTCAAAAGAGGGGGAGACAACTGCATTTTCAGTAGAGCACCGTCAGAAGCATATTTATTCCGGTGCCAACGGCGAGCGCGAAGACGGTAATCAGAGCAAACATCATGAGGGCGGTCTTCGACCCCCTCTCCTTGATGATCATGAAAAAGTTCGCTAGGCACGGGACGAACAGCGTGAGGGTTATTATGCTCACGATGACCTGCCTCTCGTCCATGAGCCCCTGCTTCGAAAGTTCAAAAAGACCTGCGGCGCCGTAATCCCTCCTGAGAAATCCCATTAGAAGGGCCGCCGTCGCCTTTTGAGGAAGGCCCAGGAGGTTGACGACCACGGGAGACAGGACTTTTTCGAGCCACCCGAGCAGTTTTATCTTGTCCAGCACAAACAGGATGAATGTGCCGAGTATGAACAACGGCACTGCCTCCCTGAGATACCATTCGATCCTGCTCAGGGTCTTCATGATTATATTGCCCATCCTGGGGGTCCTTATGGGGGGAAGTTCGAGGAAAAAATCGGCCTTTTCCCCGGGAAGCACCTTCGACGCTATGAACCCGGTGAGGACAAGGACGAGGAACACCGTCGCCAGCCACCAGACCGCCACCGCCGCAGGGAAGGCGCTGACCATTCCGAGCATGACCCCCAGCTGGGCCGAACAGGGGATCGCCAGCGCGATGAGGAAGGTAGCGATGACCCTTTCTCTCTTTGTTTCGAGAATCCGTGTCGTCATGGTCGCCATGGTGCCGCAGCCGAGACCGAGCACCATGGGCAGCACCGCCTTGCCGTTCAGTCCTATCCTGGAGAAGGCGCTGTTGGTGAGGACGGCGATCCTGGGCAGATACCCGCTGTCCTCAAGAAGACCGAAGGCCATGAAGAATGTCGCGGTGATCGGCAGAATAATCGCCACCGAATAAGTAATGGCCATGGTAAAAATGCCGTATTGTCCCACCAGCAGGTCCTGGAGTAAGGGAAAGGGGATGAGGTAGCGGACGACCTTTTCCAGTCCGGGACTCAGATACTGTCCGAATATGACATTCTCCAAAAAATCGACCAGCGTGCCGGCTCCGAATTTTCCGACGAACTCATAAAATCCGAAGAGGACGAAGATAAGGAAAAAGATGCCCCAGAAAGGATGCATCGTCCACCTGCCGAGCCATCTTGCGAGCTGTCCTGTTTCTCCACCGCCCTTACCGAGCACGGCATTGACGATGGCCCCTGCCAGCTCTATCCGCTTTCTTGCGATGATATTGGACAGGGGTTCTTTCAGTTTTATCTGCGCTTCGTCGCGTAAGTCTTCTATTTCCTTTATCCGCCCGGCATCGAGATTTGCGACCAGCCACCCTTTCAGGCTGTCGTCTCCGGAAAGTATCATGAGGGAGATGGACCTCCGGGAGATATTGGAAGCGGGGAGCAGGGCCGAAATCTTATCAGCGTAAGTCTCGATTACATCACCGTAATTCGTCTTTATCGCTGGTGCGGCCGCCGAGGTGAGAGCTTCCCTTAACTGCGATATGCCTTTCCTCTGCGGGGCCACGGTGCCGATCACCCTGACGCCGAGGACCTCCTCAAGCCCCTTGTAATCTATTTCAAGCCCCCGGGCCTTCGCCTCGTCTTCCATATTCAGGGCGAGAACGCACGGCAGTCCCATCTCCGCCAGCTGAAGGAGAAGCATGAGTGCGCGCTTCAGGTTCTTGGAGTCCGCGACCAGCACGACGCTCTCCGGTCTTTCCAGCAGCAGTATGTCCCGGGTAACGCGTTCGTCCTCGCTCATGGGAATGAAGCTGTTTACGCCCGGGGAATCCACGACCAGGAACTTCTTGCCGTCCAGGGAGATGTTGCCGTGTGAGACCTCGACGGTTGTGCCGGGGTAGTTTGATACGGTAACGTACTTACCGGTCAGAAGTCCGAAGATTACGCTCTTGCCCACATTGGGGTTTCCCGCAAGGACTATCCTGTTATATTTCTGCTTCTTCTTGTCTTCTCTTATTGCCCTGCTTCCCGCACCTTTCACAAATTCCCCTTATCTCGAGGGTGTGACTGACCCCGTCGAATTTATTGTTATCGCAGATTTCGTCCTGGATGTTTTCGAGTTTTTCGGAATAAAACTCGATGATCTTCCCGCATGAATTACATATCATATGATCATGGTGGCCATGGCCGAACCGGTGTTCGTATATATTGCCTCTTTCGGTCCTCATCGACAGACGGACGAGACCGCTTTCGACGAGGAGGCTTAAAGTCCTGTATACGGACGCCCGCGACGCCTTCAGTCCCGAACCCCTGATCCTGAGATAGAGGTTTTCCGGATCAAAATGATCGTGAAAGGAGAAGACCTCCCTGAGGACGGACATCCTCTCCCTGGTCAGTTTGAGGCCTTTCCGCCCGAGAAAATCCCGAAAAATCTTCTGTTCCATCCAAGCTAGTCTAACTGAAATTGAGATTAAATTTCAATTGACTTTCAGACTTTTTTTGCCGCTAATGTAGATAAGAACGGCAAAAAGTGGTCACACCCGCCAAGGCGGGTATACAAGGTGGGCATAACTACTTGAAAAGAATGGATTCCCGGCTAAGAAATTCGGGAATGACAAACTCAAGAAAGACTTCTTGCGAAGAAGCCGATGCAAATTTACATTTAATCCGGTTTTGTGCTATGGTTAAAACTTGTAATAAGGGGTCGCGGTTGCGTACTGGCTGCGGCACTGAAAATTTCACGTCGGAGTGATGAGATGGTGAAGAAAATAGTCCTTGCCTATTCAGGGGGGCTGGATACCTCGGTTGCGATAGAATGGCTGAAGGAGACCTATGGTGCCGAAGTGATCGCATTCTGCGCGGACCTGGGACAGGGCGAGGACCTGAGGAAGGTAAGGAAGAAGGCTGTCGAGACCGGAGCTTCGAAGGTATATGTCGAAGACCTGAGGGAAGAGTTCGTGAAGGACTATATCTTTCCGATGCTAAGGGGAAACGCCGTATATGAGGGCTTCTATCTTCTCGGGACATCGATAGCGAGGCCGCTTATCGCAAAGAAACAGCTGGAAATAGCCGGTAAGGAGGGCGCCGACGCAGTCGCCCACGGAGCCACGGGCAAGGGCAACGACCAGGTGAGGTTCGAGCTGACCTACTATGCGCTAAGGCCGGACATAAAGGTCATAGCCCCTTGGAGGGAATGGTCTTTCAACTCGCGGCAGTCGCTCATCGATTACGCGAGGGCCCATTCCATTCCGGTCACCGCGACGAAGAAGAAGCCCTTCAGTACTGACAGGAACCTTTTTCATATCAGTTATGAAGGCGGGATACTGGAAGACCCCTGGGCTGAACCGCCTTCGGACATGTATACCATGACAAGTCCTCCGGAAAAGACCCCGGACAGGCCGGTATACGTAGAGATAGGCTTTGAAGAGGGCGATCCCGTTACACTCAACGGTAAAAAGCTCTCATCGGCGGCCCTGTTGGAAAAACTCAACGGGATTGCCGGGAAGTACGGTATCGGCCGGGTCGACATCGTTGAAAACAGGTTTGTAGGCATGAAGTCGCGGGGAGTATATGAGACCCCCGGCGGGACCGTCCTGCACGTTGCGAGAAAGGCCGTCGAATCGATCACCCTGGACAGGGAGGTCGCGCATATGCTCGATTCGCTGAGCCCGAGGTTTGCCGAAATGATCTATTATGGTTACTGGTTTTCACCCGAGCGGGTCGCCCTTCAGAAGATGATCGATGAGGCCCAGAAGAACGTGACCGGAACGGCGCGCCTGAAACTCTACAAGGGTTGCTGTCTGACGGTGGGGAGAAGGTCGCCGCGTTCCTTGTACGACGAGCGGCTGGCGACATTCGAGGCCGAAGATGTATATAATCAGAAAGACGCCGAGGGATTCATAAAACTGCAGGCCCTGCGTCTGAAGGCCAACAGGTTCTTCCGTGAGCGGGATGTCTGAAGCTAAGTACTGGATAGGGCTCTCACTTGTCCCCGATGTCGGGCCGGTCACTTCGCGCAGGCTGCTTGCCCTGATGGGGACCCCCGAAAATATATTCAGGGCCGGAATGAAGGACCTTCTCTCCCTGCAGGGCTTCGGGAGGGAGAAGGCGCATAATATAAGGAACTTCCCGCTATGGAATGAAGTCGAGCGGTATGAAAGGGAAACGGAAAAGAAGGGCATAAGGGTCGTGGGGTATAATGATTCGCTCTACCCGGCCCCTCTGAAAGAGATCGAAGGCGCCCCTATAGTCCTTTACATGAAGGGTGAGTATGTGCCTGATGACAGGTTCGGCATCGCCGTTGTAGGTTCGAGGAAATATACGGCCTATGGGGAGTCGGTGACGCAGAGGATCGCCGGGGAACTTTCGGCTGCCGGCTTTACTATCATCAGCGGTATGGCCAGGGGGGTGGACACCCTTTCCCATAAGAGCGCGCTGGCGTCCGGGGGAAGAACGATCGCGGTTATGGGATCGGGGCCCGATGTATGTTATCCTTCAGAGAACAGGGGACTCATGGAAAGTATTGCGCGTTCCGGATGCGTGATCAGCGAGTTTCCCCCCGGCACGGCTCCCAACAGGGAGAATTTCCCGAGGAGGAACAGGCTGATCAGCGGGCTTGCCCTCGGCGTGCTGGTCGTTGAGGCCGCGCCGGGAAGCGGCTCCCTCATAACGGCGAATTACGCTCTGGAGCAGAACAGGGAGGTCTTTGCCGTGCCCGGCAATATTACATCCCTTAATTCCGAGGGTACGAACAGACTTATCAGGCAGGGGGCAAAGCTGGTGCTCGGGGCGGATGATATCATAGGGGAACTTGCCCCTGTGCTCAAGGGGTTCATCACCGTGAAGAGGGAAGAGTCGATTGAATTGTCCGAAGAGGAGAAGAGTCTGTGCCGCGTGCTGTCGCGTGAGCCCAGGCGCGTGAGCCCAGGCATATCGATACCGTGTCCAGGGAGGCGGCGCTGCCTGCGCACAAGACCCTGGAAGTAATGCTTTCGCTGGAACTGAAGGGGGTAGTCAGGCAGTCCGGCGGCAAGAGATTTTATTTGGCGTGAGGTGAATTTGTCAAAGAAACTGCTGCAAATATTGAAGATGTTGACCAAGGATCTGAAAGACGTGGAATTCTATTCGGAAGAGATGCTTAACACCTTCTCCTACGACGAACAGGAGCTTCTCGACCTGGGAGAAGAACTGGCTGAGATAGAAACAGGAAGGGGGATGGACGAGGACGAGCTTGACATACTGAAGTCTCTTCTTGTTTATATATTGATAAGGAAGAGTTCGTTCGAGAAGGAAGACATATACTCTCTCGTTTTCGGAGGAGGCAGAAGGATCATATGGAATTAGGGAAATCCCTGGTGATCGTCGAATCTCCGGCCAAGGCCAAGACGATAAGCAAAATCCTGGGAAAAGATTTCGAGGTCAAGGCATCGGTAGGCCACATAAAGGACCTGCCGGTGAAGGAGATGGGCATCGATATCGAGAATGATTTTGAGCCGAATTTCCTGATCATCCCGGGGAAGGAAAAGGTGATAAGGGAGCTGAAGAAGGCCTCGAAACAGGCTGCGGCAGTTTACCTTGCCCCTGACCCCGACAGGGAGGGTGAGGCCATCGCCTGGCACATCGCCGAAGTGGTCGACGGCAGGAGGAAGGGCATCTTCCGGATCAAGTTCAACGAAATAACGAAGGATGCGGTGAGGGAGGCGATCAGGAATCCCGGCAGCATCGACATGAAGAAGGTGGATGCCCAGCTGGCGCGGAGGGTTCTCGACAGGCTGGCAGGTTACGAGCTGAGCCCGCTTTTGTGGAGGAAGGTCAGGAGGGGTCTCAGCGCCGGACGTGTTCAGTCGGTCGCTGTCCGCCTCATCGTGGACAGGGAGCGCGAGATCGAGGCCTTTACCCCGGAGGAATACTGGTCCATCAACGCGGAGTTTGAGGGGTCGAGCAAGCCGCAGTTCTGGGCCCGGCTTGCAAGGTATGACGAGCGTAAAGCGGACATAAAGGATTCGGAGACCGCCGAAGGCGTAGTTAACGCAGTCCGGAGCGGTGAATTTGTCCTTGCCGGTATAGAACGGAAACAGAGGAAAAGGATGCCCGCCCCACCGTTCATCACGAGCACGATTCAGCAGGAGGCTGCGAGGAAGCTGCGCTTTACGGCAAAGAAGACCATGACCGTGGCCCAGCAGCTCTATGAAGGCGTGGAACTCGGCGAAGAGGGATCGACCGGCCTTATTACTTATATGAGGACCGATTCAACCAGGATAGCCGAGGAGGCACGGAAGGGGGCCAGAGAGTTTATTGAAAAAAACTACGGCCGGGAATACATCCCCGAGAAGCCTAATGTCTTCAAGAACAAGGCCACCGCGCAGGAGGCCCATGAGGCGATACGGCCTACATATCTTGACAGGGGGCCCGAGGAAATCAGGCAATTCCTGGGCAAGGACCAGTTTTCCCTGTACAAGCTTATATGGAACAGGTTTATAGCGAGTCAGATGGCACCGGCGAGGCTTGAGCAGACGACCTTCGAGATTATCTGCGGCAGAGAGGCCTGCGGTAAGGAAACGGTTTTCAGGGCCTCCGGGACGGTCGTCAAGTTCCAGGGGTTCATGGCCCTCTATACGGAGGGGACCGATGAGCTTCTCGATGAAAACGAGGCGATTCTTCCAAATCTCAAGGAAGGAGAGCGGCTGAAGCTTCTGCAGGTCCAGCCGAAACAGCATTTCACGCAACCTCCTCCGCGTTACAGCGAGGCCACTCTGGTAAAGGCGCTTGAAGAGAAGGGGATCGGCAGGCCGAGCACCTATGCAGCCATTCTGTCGACCATTCAGGACAGAAAATATGTCCATAAGACAGAGGGGAAATTCGCGCCGACTGAACTCGGTGTGGTGGTCAATGACCTGCTGGTCGACAGGTTCAGCGATTTGCTGGACGCAGGGTTCACGGCGAAGATGGAAGAGAGTCTCGACGGCGTGGAAGAGGGCAAGCTCGAATGGGTCAAGGTGGTCAGGGATTTTTACAAGCCCTTTCATGAGAAGCTGACGCAGGCACTGGCTGTTCCGGGCAAGGTGAAGCCCCAGGACATACCGACGGAGGACCTCTGCGAGAAATGCGGCAAGCCGATGGTTATCAGGTGGGGCCGGCACGGAAGGTTCATGGCATGCTCGGGATTCCCGGAATGCAAGAACACCAGGCCGCTCGAAGGCGAAAAGCAGGGGGTGCAGACGGCCGAGACCGACGAAAAATGCCCCAAGTGCGGCTCTCCGATGGTGCTGAAATCGGGCCGTTTCGGCAAATTCTTTGCGTGTTCCCGGTACCCCGAGTGCAAGACAACAAAGCCCGTTTCCACCGGCGTAAAGTGTCCCCAGGACGGCGGCGACCTTGTGGAGAGGCGCTCGAAAAGGGGCAAGCCCTTCTGGAGTTGCAGCAATTATCCCAAGTGCACCTTTGCTACGTGGTACCAGCCGGTTTCTGAGAAGTGCCCGCAATGCGGGGCGGAGTTCCTCGTGAAGAAGAGGAACAAGACCGGCGAGGTTTTCCTGGCCTGCCTTAACAAGGAATGCGGGTACCAGAGGGAAGTGAAGGAAGAGGAGCCGTCGGAGCAGACCGCCTAGTATCCTGAGAGTCGCGCTCATTTCGGTTCCCGCAGGCAGGTCGGCGAAATTTATCCGCCTTTAGCGGAGAAACCGCTCGGGACCTTTGTCACGCCTTGTCACATCGTGTTGTGCCTGAAGTTTATGAATAATGTGGGCTAAAAGTCCTCTGCAGTATTTATCTCTTCCCCCCGTAGCGAAGATCCCTTAATACTGATAAGATTTGTTTAACGGATAAATAAGGGGGCTTCGATGAAGAAGAACAATTTCTGGTCGCCGTATATTGCCGGGATCGGCCTTGGTATCACCCTTCTTGCAACATTCTATGTAGTTGGCTGGGGACTGGCGGCGTCGAGCGCGTTTTCATTGCTTGCCGGCGTAGGCACAAGGGAAATAAGTCCTGAGTATGCAGGAACGCTGAAGTATTTCGCCAGGTACCTGAACGTCGCATCTCCCTTGTTGAACTGGGTACTTTTTGAGATCGGGGGCCTCTTCCTCGGCGCGCTGGCAGGATCTCTGCTGAGCGGCAATTTCAGGCTGAAGTTCGATAAGGCGTCGGGCTGTACGAGCGGGGTGGCGCTCTCTGGAGGAGCACAGCTGGCTCTTTCGGGCTGGATATTTGTAATTGCGATGTTCATAAGCGGCTTCATCATGGCCGCTTTTTTCAGGAGGCTGTGGTCATGACGGCCCCTTTTGTGCTCACTCAGGACATAAGTCTCTTATCGGCCGTAATATTAGGGATTTTCTTTGGACTGTTTCTGGAAAGAGGAGGGCTCGGGGACCCTCACAAGCTTACGGGGGTCTTTTATCTGACTGATTTTGCGGTCCCGAAGGTCATGTTTACTGCAATCGTTGTGGCCGCGGCGGGACTCCACGTACTGTCCGACATAGGGCTTCTAGATATGAGCAGGGTCTGGATTGTCCCTACCTTTTTCTGGCCCCAGATCGTGGGTGGAGCGATATTCGGCGCAGGCTTTGTGATCAGCGGATACTGCCCCGGGACCGCGGTAGCAGGTTTCGCATCGGGAAGACTTGACGCATTGGTGACCCTGGCCGGCATCGCGGCAGGCTCCCTGGTATTTGCTGTTGCCTATCCGTATATTGAGGTATTCTACATGTCTTCACCGATGGGTAAATCGGTCCTGCCCGCAATATTCAAGGTAAGCCACTGGCAGGTAATTGCCATTCTTGCCGGCCTTGCGGTTGTCATGTTTCTTATAATGGAGATATTCGAGAGAAGACGCCGGCTGTCCTGACGTCACGTACCTCTCTCATCAAAAACCAGGTCGCAGACCGAAAGTTCGATCTCCCGCGAAAAAGTTTCATAGTTCGGTGAATAATCCACAGGGCAGTCGATGAGCACGGGCTTTTTTTGCGAGAATGCCTTTTCCAGCATTTCCGTGAGATTGTCTCCTTTGCCCACTCTCATGCCTGCCGCTCCGTAGGTTTCCGCATAGCGTGCAAAATCGGGGTTTGAATAGTCCACTCCGAAGCTTCTGAATCCCATGCTTTTCTGCTTCCACCTGATGAACCCGAACCCGTTGTCGTTGAGCAGCAGAATCACTATCGGAATCTTATATCGTACGGCGGTCTCAAGCTCCTGTGAGTTCATCATGAAACCCCCGTCCCCCACAACGGAAATGACCCTCCTGTCGGGGTTGAGCATCTTTGCGGCCATGCCGGCGGGCAGGCCCGCCCCCATCGTCGCCAGGGCATTGTCGACCAGAAACGAATTGGGTTTGTATGTGCGATATAACCGTGAAAACCAAAGCTTGTAGATCCCGTTGTCCAAAACAAGTATGTCGTCCTCGTCAAGCACGCTCCGGACCTGCAGCACGATCTGATGGGGCGTCGGCGGGTACTTCATGGTGAGGCCAAGTGAAAGTTTTCTGTCGAGCATCTCCCTGACAGGTCTGAATCCGGCACCGCCTTTTTTTACGACCTTTTCCGCCAGCCTCTGCAGAGAGAATGAAATGTCGCCCACCACTTCTACTTCAGGATTAAAATACTTGTCGACTTCCGCCTCGGCAAAGTCTATGCTTATTATCTTCTTGTCGAGATTCTCATTCCATATGTACGGCGGATATTCAACGATATTGTATCCCACCGTTATGATCAGGTCCGCCTTGTCGATGGCGCAGTTTACGTAATCATGACCGTGAATGCCCGTGGCGTAAAGACTGTATTCCGACGTGTCGCTCAGGACGCCCTTACCCATCTGTGTGTGCACCAGGTAGATGCCCGTTCTTTCGACGAACTCTCTGATCTGCCCTGATACGAGCTTCCTGTTGGCCCCGGAAGAAACGATAATCAGGGGGTACCTCGCCCTGTTTATCAGTCCTGCGGCGGCAACGATTGACTGGGGGTCAGGTGCGGACCTTCGTATGGACCCCCGTTTCTGCAGTGGTGCATCCGTCTCGCCCGAGGCGACGTCCTGGGGCAGTTCCACGTGTACCGCGCCGGGTCTTTCCGCATGAGCAAGCTTGAAGGCATTTCTCAGGACTGTCGGGATCGTGCCCGGGTCCACGATCGAAATCGCGGATTTGGTTATCGGCCTCATGAGACTTACGACATCGATGAGCTGAAAACGGGCCTGCCGGTTCTCCCTGAGAGCTTTCTGTCCCGATATGGATACCACAGGGGCGCCTATGAGCTGAGCGTGCGCAATGCCTGTCACCAGATTTGTGGCCCCGGGACCAAGTGTCGACAGACATACTCCGGCCCTTCCTGTCAGTCTTCCGTGCGTGGCGGCCATGAAGGCCGCAGCCTGTTCATGGCGGGTGAGGATGAGCTTGATGTAATATTTACTGATCGATTCCAGAAGGTCGAGGTTCTCCTCGCCCGGGAGGCCGAAAATATATTCGACGCCTTCCTCTTCAAGCTGCTTTACAAAGAGATCGGATGCCTTCATGACAGCTCACCCTCAGTTATGAGAGAATAACTGGAAAGCCAGGAAGGGACGCCGAAAAATGTCTTGTCGCGACACCTTTCAGCCCTATGGAAGGGCCTGCCAGCCATTTTCCTGAAGTCATCAAACATCAAGTCCTCATTTATGTGGAAGATAAATAGAATCATGTCGTCATTACAAGACTTTTTCGGTGGCCCTTCCTGGCTGTCTTCAAGATCAGGGATCACTCTTTTACCACCACGGTCTTTATGTTGACGAATTCCTTGAGGCCGTAATGAGACAGTTCCCTGCCGACCCCCGATTTTTTTATCCCCCCGAAGGGCAGCCTCGGGTCGGATTTCACCATATCGTTTATGGCAACAGAACCGGCCTCTATCTTGGCGGCAATCCTCTCCGCCCGGGCGAGGTTACGGCTCCAGACAGCGGCGCCAAGACCGAACTCGGTGTCATTCGCGGTCCGTACCGCTTCGTCTTCATCTTTTACGGTAATGACCGTGGCTATCGGCCCGAACACCTCTTCGGTCAGTATCTTCATGCCCGGTTTGGGATTATACACGGCGCAGGGCGGGAAGAAAAGCCCTTTGGAAAATGACTGCTCCACCCGCTGAACATGGGCGCCTTTGTCAGCCGCATCCCCGATCTGTTCATTGAGGGTATCGAGTATGTCCCGCCTGGCGACGGGGCCGACATCAGTGGTTTCATCCATCGGGTCTCCCACCCTGAGTTCCTTCAGACGGGAGAAGAAGACCTCCCTGAACCGGTCTACCGCCTTCTCCATGACAATAAAACGCTTCGCAGCTATGCAGCTCTGACCGGCATTGATCATCCGTGCCTTTGCGGCCGTCGCTCCCGCTTTTTCCACATCTGCGTCGTCAAGGACGATGAATGGGTCCGAGCCGCCCAGTTCGAGCACTGACTTCATGATCTTTTTCCCCGCCAGGGAGCCGACCTCTGCCCCGGCTTTACTGCTGCCCGTGAGCGATACGGCATCGACCATATCATCTTCGATGAGCCTGCGTGCCTCCCCGGCGTCGACCAGCAGGGTCGTGAAGATGTTTTCGGGAAACCCCGCCTTTCTGAACGCCTCTTCGATGGCGAGGGCGCACATGGGAACGTTCGAGGCATGCTTCAGTACGACGGCATTGCCGGCGGTTATCGCCGGTATGCCGAAGCGGAAGGCCTGCCAGAAGGGGAAGTTCCACGGCATGACGGCCAGCACGACGCCGAGAGGCTGGAATAGGACATAACTCTTCTTCGCCTCCGTCTTTATCTCCTCGGGTGCCAGAAATGCCACGGCATTCTCCGCATAGTATTCGCATAACCACGCGCATTTCTCGATCTCCGCAACCGATTCCCTGATCGGTTTGCCCATTTCGCGCGTCATGGTCTCCGCATACCGGCGCTTTTCAGCCCTCAGATGGTCAGCCAGCTTCCTGACCATGGTGACCCTCGCGGCGGTCGACAACTCCCTCCACGAAAAAAATGCGTGTCGGCATTTGTGGACGGCTACGTCGACATGATCGCGTGTCATGAGTTCGAATTCCTTCATCACTTCTTCAGTGTAAGGATTGATGGATTGCATCCTCATCTGCTCCCCTTTCCGATAACGATTTTGGACGGAAAAGATTCACTACGTTTATAGGCTGAATATCAAGTAGTATGCATATATTTGTTTGTCATTCCGGCTTGCCTGCCTACCGGACAGGCAGGCGCACTTCACTTGCGGGAATGACAGCCTTGAGGCGATCGGTAATCTGTACACGGCTTCTACTTGATCAGCGAGTTCCAGTCCGCCGAAAATCTTTCCATTCCCTTCACCGTGAGGTCATGGGAGATGTCATATCCCTGCCACTTCCTCGTAAGGTCTATGTCCTTGTAGGGAATGGGCTTAAGGTCTTTCGGGGCGTAGACATAATCCCCGCCGGGCATAGACAGTCCCTTTTCACCCCACTCCTTGAGTATTTCGAAAGGCACAGTGACAATGTCCGAACCCAGCTTCAGTGCATACATGAAATGGTCCATGCTTCTTACACTGGCGGTCAGTACCTCCACGTGGGCATTACTCTCACGGTACATTTTGAGAATGTTTGCGATGAGGTCCATCCCGTTTTCTCCCCGGTCGTCGATCCTGCCGACAAAAGGGGAGACGAAGACGTCTCCCCTCTTGGCCCCTTTTGTCGCCGCATAAACGGCAGCGGCCTGTTCCTGCCTGAAGCATAGAGTCATGTTTACCCTGATGCCGTCCTTCACGGCCTGCTCCGCGGCTTTCAGACCTTCATGAGAGGACGGGACTTTGATATGGGCGTTCGGGATCCATTTGAACATCTCTCCGGCCTGTTTCAGCATCTCCTCCGCCTTGGTCGAGGTATCGGCGTAGACTTCCACCGATATCGAGCCCTGCGGGATCATCCCGGAGATCTCCCTGACGACGAAGTGGTAAAAGTTGAGGATCTCGGCGGCGGCGAACTTTTGCCCCTTATCGAGACGTTGTCTTGCTGCCGGATTCTTCGAGATGAGAGTAGGGTTGGTGGTCTGTCCGTCAAGAAAACCCAGGAGATCCATGATCTGTCTCGTCTGGTGGGGGTCTCCCCCGTCCAAAAAGATTCTGGTCCTGAGGTCTTTCGGTCTCATATAAGCTCCTTCACTTTCCTGACGATCGCATTGCCTGAGATCTCCTCGAAGTCGAGTAGTTCAGCCGGCTTCCCGCTCCTGGGTATCTTTGTTACGGCCAGGGAGTGGACCGGGATGTCGTAGTCGGCAAGTGCGCTCCTGACCGCTTCGCCGATTCCTCCCTCGGGGTGGTGGTCTTCCACGACTATAATGGCATTCGTTACGCCCCCCGCTTTCCTTAGGGTTGCCGTATCAACGGGCTTGATGCTGTAAAGGTCGATCACCCGGATCCCGATGCCTTCCTTTTTCAGTTCCTCATAGGCGGCAAGGGCCTCGTGAAGGGTCACACCTGCCGCTGCGACCGCTATCACGTCTTTTTCGCTCTGGCGAACGACCTTACTCCCCCCGATCGGGAAATTCTCTGAAGAGTTGTAAAGAATCGGTGTTGCCATCCGGGTAGTCCGGATGTATACCATGCCTTTGTGCCTTGCCGCTTCTTCGACCAGTTTTTCAGTCGATACGGCGTCCGACGGGTAGAGCACAACGGCATTGGTCACCGACCTGAACATCGCGATATCCTCAAGTCCCATCTGGGACGGACCGTCCTCGCCGATGGAAACCCCGGCATGGGAACCGCAGAACTTGATGTTTGCATCCGAATACTGGCTCATCCGTATCTGATCGAAGGCCCTCGAGAGGAAGGCGGCGAAGGTGGAGACGAAGGGAAGCTTCCCCCTGCTGTGAAGGCCTAGGGCCATTCCCGCCATGTTCTGTTCAGCGATATACATCTCAAAAAAGCGCTCGGGATGTCCACCCTGGAATATCTGGGAATAGGTCGAATTGCTTACCTCCGCATCGAGGACGACCATATTGGGAAACCGGGGGAATATCCTCTTCAGCGCGTTGCCGTATGCCTTTCTCGTTGCGAGGGACTTCCCGGCTTCATAAGCGATTTCTTCGACGGCCGCCCGGGGTTCACGCTCCACGGGCCTGACATCCTCCGGTTTCGATATGACCCCCCGGACGGTCCTGTCTATTTCCCCGAGTTCATCGAGGGCAAGGGCGAGCTGTTCCCTGTCGAGGGTCTTGCCGTGCCATCCGTTCTTGTCTTCGACCATGGAGACGCCCTTGCCTTTGATCGTCCTTGCGATCACCATTACCGGCTTTTCCTTTACCGACGCGGCCTTCTCATAGGCGCCGAGGATTTCATCCATATTATGGCCGTCTATTACCATCGTCTCCCAGCCGAAGGCCGCGATACGCTTCTCATAGGCCTCCAGGTCGTGACCGTACATCGTCTCGCCCCGCTGCCCCAGGCGGTTCACGTCGAGGATGCCCACGAGATTGTCAAGCTGATAATGAGCGGCGAGCTGGATGGCCTCCCACTGGGAACCCTCGGCCATTTCACTGTCTCCGAGAAGGACATACGTTCTGTACGGAAGCTTGTCTATGTATTTCGCATTGAGCGCCGTCCCCAGGCCGATGGAGAGTCCCTGCCCGAGGGAGCCCGTGGAAGCTTCCACGTACCGGAACGCGATGGTGGTATGGCCTTCGAGGGGACTGCCGAACTTTCTGTACGTCATTAGCTCCTCTTCGCTGACCTTGCCAGCCGCAGCCCACAAGGAATAGAAAAGGGGCGAGGCGTGCCCTTTGGAGAAGATCAGCCGGTCGTTGTTCGGGTGTCCGGGTTCGTCGGCGTCAAACCGGAATGTTCCGCCGAACATCAATCCGGCGAGCAGGTCCGTCGCCGACAGGGAAGATGTGGGATGTCCCGACCCCGCCTCCGTGGTCGAAACGAGTATGTAATAGCGGATCAGTCTCGCGAGTTTCTCCAGATTCTCTATCTGTGCCATTTTCTCCTCACTTTAATAACAAGTATCTTTTTAAAAGGTTCGTCTTTAACTTTCAGCAGAAATAACGGCTGACATATTTCTGAAGACCGGTGAAATAAATTCGCATTTCCGTGAAATTGCGACTTCTTTACAGGTCGGATTGACAGTTATTTCTCTGCGATCAAAAGCCTGATTTTGTCTGTTATCAAGGATGCCCATCTCTTAGAAAGTTTAGCAAATTCCTCATCGATGTCAATTTCTCTTCCGGCAGCAAAACAGGCAGGACGGAGATGGGGGCTGTTTAATGCGCGTCCGGGACGGAGGACCTGCCGCTTTTCCCGTTGAATATCTTGAAGACCTCGAACCAGACTATGCTCACTATTCCCGCGGCGAGGCACAGGGAAATATCGACGAAGTGTAATCTGCTGAAGTGAAAAAGGCCGCGCAGGAAGGGCACATAGAGCGCGGCTCCGAGGAAGAAGAGGGCGCCGCCTGTTACCCACCAGAGGGCGGCGTTCGGGGAGCTGAGGGTGTCGAGGATTGTTCGGGACCAGGAGCGGTTGGTGAATATCAGGCCGAGATTTGCGACGATGAGGGTGGTGAAGCTGAGCGCCCTGGCGTCGAGTTCACCCTGGCCCCTGTAAAGCGATACGGCAAAAACCGCCAGGACGATGAGCAGCACGCTCAGGCCCTGGAGAAGGCTGACCCCAATGGTGCGTCTGTCGAAAAGTGGTTTTGTGATGTCCCTCGGCGGCCTGTCCATCAACCCTGCCTCCTCCTCCTCGGCTTCAAAGACGACCGAGCAGGCCGGATCGATGATCAGTTCGAGAAAGACGATGTGGACGGGCATGAGCACGAGAGGCCAGTTGAACAGTACGGGCAACAGGGACATTCCCGCGATGGGGACATGGACGGCAAAGATATACGCCATAGCCTTCTTGAGATTGTCGAATATCCTCCTTCCCATCTTCACGGCCTGCACGATCGATGAAAAATCGTCGTCGAGAAGCACAATGGCGGACGCCTCGCGGGCCACGTCGGTTCCGCGGCCGCCCATGGCGATACCGATGTGGGCCGACTTCAGGGCAGCCGCATCGTTTACGCCGTCCCCGGTCATGGCCACGATCTCGCCGTTGGCCTTGAGCGCGTTGACAATACGCAGCTTTTGTTCCGGTACGACCCGGGCGAAGATGTCGGCCGTACTGATACGGTCTTTCAGTTCGGCGTCACTCATCCTGTCCAGGTCGTGGCCCGTGATGATATGGCCGGCCGGCCTCAATCCTATCTGTCCTGCGATATTCTGTGCGGTGACGGGATAATCGCCCGTGATCATTACAATCCTGATGCCGGCCTTGTGGCACTCCGCCACAGCTTTCCTGACTCCGGGGCGCACAGGGTCCGCCAGTCCGATAAGTCCCAGGAACTGGAAGGTGAACTCGTGCTGACCTCCCGGCAGGGTGGCGGCTTCGGTAAAACCGGCTCTTGCCACCCCGATTACCCTCAGTCCTTCGGCGGCCATGGAGTTGATGCGCTCCCGCAGGTCTGCCATCTCTTCATCGCCCAGATGGCAGATGTCTGCAACCGCCTCGGGTGCCCCCTTGGCTGCAATGATATAGTTCCTGCTGTCCGGCGATCTCCAGACACGCGACATGGACAGCAGGTCCTGCGAAAGAGGGTATTCCTGAACGAGCGTCCAGTCCCCGTGAAGGTGACCCGTGTCGGCGAGGCAGCGTGTTCCCAGGTCCTGGAACGCCTTTTCCATCGGATCGAAGGGGTCTGTCCGGCTTGCCAGTATCGCAAATTCCACGATTTCATGGACATCATCAGGGAGGCCCGCGGAAGACCCTTCAATCCCGTGGAACCTGCCGCCCGCAAACACCCTGCTCACGGACATACGGTTCATGGTGAGCGTCCCCGTCTTGTCGACGCACAGGACGGTCGCAGAACCGAGCATCTCCACGGCCGGGACCCGCCGGGTAAGTACCCTCTTCAGCGAGATGCGCCATGCCCCGATGGCGAGGAATACCGTGAGGACTACCGGAAATTCCTCCGGCAAAACCGCCATCGCTAGTGCGATGCCTGCCAGCAGGCCCTTTAGCCAGTTGCCTCTCGTGAGGCCGTAGAGAACCACGACCAGGACGCAGAGAGAGAGCCCGATCAGAGCAAGACGCCCGACGAGCCGACCTGTTTCCTTCTGGAGCAGCGTCTCCTCGGGCTCTATTCTCTGCAGCGCCCTGCCTATTTTCCCGAACTCGGTGTCGATGCCGGTAGCCTTGACCCGGCCAACGCCAAGACCCTGAACGACCAGCGTCCCGGAGTAGACGAAGGGAAGGTCATCGCCTCCGGGAGGAGCCATTTCAGCGGAGCCGTCGCATACTACCTTCCTCACGGGCAGGGATTCCCCTGTCAGCAGTGATTCATCGACAGACAGGTTGGTGCAGTGGACAAGTGCCGCGTCGGCGGGCACGCGGTCTCCTTCGGAAAGAACGATCAGATCGTCGCGTACCACCTCCCGGCCGGGAATTCTCTTCTGGCTGCCGTTTCTGATGACCAGGGCCCTCGGGCTTGACAGGTCCCTCAGGGCCTCCAGTGCCCGCTCGGTTTTCCGCTCCTGGTAAAGGGTGATCGCCATGACTACGAAAACAAAAAAGAGCAGCATCCGGCCAAAAAAAGGATCCAGAAGAGATTGTTCGCCAGGTAAGAAGGCCATGAATATCTCCTGCGGAGGTCCCCTTTCCACCTGTACTGAAGGGCGTCCAGGGCGACCCCCAGGGTTTTGCTGAAGGCCCCGTCCACGTTGTCCCCGTCCTGCATGCGATGCAGGGCGATACGCAGTTTCTCCGCGCCGTATTCATGCACGATGTACTCCACAAAGCTCTTGCTTTCCTCGTAAGCCAGGATGAAGCCTCTCGGTTCATCAGGAAAAAGCACTGACAGGTCCTCGAGGGGTATGAGACGGTTCGACAGGGAAGTCTGTTTCAGGATATTCTTCTCTCCGGGGTTCATGATGTCGGCGAGACCACCGCTTGCCCACTGGGCGACGCCCTCATCCAGCCACTTAGGCGGAGATTGTATGTTCCGGTGCAGCAACAGATGACACAATTCGTGTTCCAGAGTGGCGTTTATATCAAAGGGTGTTCCTTCCATTTTGGAATAATCTATAACGATCAGGTCCTGCCCGGGGACGGCAAATGCCGTCACAAGGTTGTTTCGGACCCTCTCGCGGAACTCCGAATTCCGGCGCAACAAAATGACCACCGGTACGAAATCCGCCTTCCAGCCGAGTTTTGCCTGAAGGTCCGCCTTGACGGCCGGATACGCGCGGGCCAGCCCCGCCGCGGCGCCGCGAAGGCTGGAAGGACAGCGGATGACGACGCCGGGGCCGTCGTATTGCAGCATATCGGCTGCACCGGAAAGGGAGGCGCAAAAAGATGAGATCAGGATAAAGAGCAAAACCTTTCTTGCCATATTAATAAATAACCATGAACCCCTTTCTTGTACATATATTAATGTTTTTTCCGTAATAGTTCACCGCAAAGACGCAGGGCGCGAGAAGATTGTAATTATGTATTCCCGCCTCATGCATTCACCCGTCGGTGTCATTCCCGCAAGTGAAGCTCCTGCCTGAAGGGAGGCAGGCGTCGGGAATCCTTCCGAAGAAGCCGGAAAGATTCCGGACAAGCCGGAATGACGGAATTCAGAATCGCAAGACTCAAGGTATAATTGTTTAGGATGAGGGAAGAATGGAGGCTGATAGACTCGGGGCCATGCAGTGCATCTTATAATATGGCCCTTGATGAGGCCGTCGCAACTGCCGTGAGACAGGCGGCTCAACGCCCGACATTGCGGCTTTACGGCTGGGACAAGGCTTCCGTGAGCCTTGGGTGTTTCCAGGATATCTCCGGAATAGACCTTTCTTACTGTAATAAGCGGGGCATCTCCATAGTGAGGCGTCCCACAGGAGGAAGGGCGGTCTTGCACGACCGCGAACTGACTTACAGCTTTTCAATTCGAACGGACCGGCCGCCTTTTTCAAAAGGGCTTCTCGACAGTTACAGAAGGATCGGCAGCGCCCTTCGTCTCGCCCTTTCCAGGAGCGGCATCTCCTCGGAGGCCAGGAAGGAGCGGGAGAGGGGGAGAGTCCTTGCCGGCAGTCCTCTCTGTTTTCGATCAAGTTCTTTGGGGGAAATACTCGCCGACAGGAGGAAGGTAGCAGGTTCCGCCCAAAAGCGCTGGAGTGACGGACTGCTCCAGCAGGGGTCCATACCCTATTCCCACAACCTCGAAGAGATGAGCAGGGTGTTCGGAGTTGAGGAGACGGCCGCAATGGGTGCGCAGGTTGCCGGCATTATGGAGATGGCGCCGGGCCTGAACGAAGAAGAATTCAAGGGGATTCTCAGGGAGGCCTTTGAAGAAACCTTCGGTATCAGGTTTGTCCAGTCTCGTCCGTCTCCGGCCGAGGTGTCTCGCGCGCGGGTGCTTGAGAGGGAGAAATATCTTCTGCCCCGATGGAACCTTTATCACCGGGGGGCGTAGCCGGGCCCGGTCTGTCTTCCCCCGCGGTCTTTTCTGTCTCCAAAGAAGGTGAGCAGTAGTAACTGAATACGACCCCCATGATCACCAGGCCCAGATACCCCTGGATCACATATGAGAGTAGCTGGAACGGGAAGGAGATGAGCGGCCCCACAAAGGGGATCAGATTGAAGGGGTAGACCACCAGCATCAGTACGAAGCTTGCCAGAACATAGCCGCACATGAGCAACACATAGAGCCAGAAGGCGTCAGGGTGGTCCCAGAGATAACCTGCCGCATTTCTGATGGACCTTGCAGCGCCTTCTCCCTTGAAGTAGATCACAGCAATACCGTAGACTGCGGTCGCGAGGATGCCGAGGATCAGACTCAGACCGACCAGGACAAGGAGCAGGGAGAAAAAGATACCCAGGAAGAGCGCAAGGGTCGAGTCCTGGCTCCTTGCGGCCGATACGACGGCTGCGACCCCGCCGCTCAAAAAGCCCAGGACGAAGGCTGTCGCGATGAACATGAGACCGATGAGGAGGGAATACCACACCAGCGGTGCGAAAAGCCTTCGTGCCTCCGCAAAAAAGCCCCGCATGGTGAACTTGCGGGAAGGTTCGAGGATGGACCTGCCTATAACGCCAGCGGCGCCCGAGAAAACGAACAGCCACAGCGTTGTTACTACTATGATATAGATGAGGAAGCTTATGAGGACGATCAGGACGAGGCCGAAATACTTCGATAGCAGTTCGGCGGGGTTTTGGACCGTGTTAAGGACATGTCTCAGTTCACCGAGCCCGGTGAGGTCGAGCCCGAAGATCACGAAGGCTATGCCGAGGGGGATCCCGACGATGATGAAGAAGCCGACACAGTCGACGAACATCAGGGCGGCCTGAATCGCCACGAGTTGCAGGTTCCTGTTTACAAGCCTGAAACCGCTTTTCAGCGCCTCGGAATATGTCATCTTTTCATACCTTTGGCATACGGCAGATCACAAACATTTCTCTCTTTCGTCCGGTTGCCCAGCTGTCGCCCCTCCGGCGTGTCATCCTATTATACATCCTGTGTAATCCATACTCCACAGCAATATTGCAAAACAAGGCAAGTTTTCGGCAGTTGACAGCCCCTGTCAACCATCAAGGCGGGAGTTTGTGAAAAACCCGTTTAACGTTATTGCCGGCAGGTTTAGCGGAATCAATGCTGAAAACACCCGCCCGGCGTTCCTTTCTCAACGGGCGACCTAGCCTTGATAAAAAAGTTCCAAAGAGGGTATAGTATCTAATTATTTTTGAAGGGGAGGTGGCGGATGTTTGCAGGATTAGCATATGCGATGGGGCCGAACCCGCAGGGGGGGCAAGGACAGGGCGGCGGTTTACTCGGTTTTCTTCCGCTGATTCTGATATTTGTCATATTTTATTTTCTGCTGATTCGTCCGCAGCAAAAAAGGGCCAAAGAACACAGGGCGATGCTGGACAGGCTGAAGAAGGGAGATAAGGTGATAACCTCGGGAGGGGAGTACGGGGTTGTCGAGGATGTGAAAACCAATACGGTGATTGTGAAGATTGCCGAGAATGTGCGTGTCAAGTACGGAAAATCATATATCGCAACTGTCAGAGAGTCGGACGAAGAGTGACGGGCCGCGCTTCCCGGAGATTTCCCGGCCCGGATAAACAAAACGGAGGTTCGGAAGTTACATGAAAAAGAATGTTTTCTGGAGGTTCCTGCTCATAGGGGTCACGGTGATCGTGGCGGTCGTATTTTTTCTCCCCAATACGCCTCTGTTCAAATACATGCCCCAGTGGTGGCAGAAGAGCATGCCTCACAAAGGCGTTGTCATGGGCCTGGACCTTCAGGGCGGCCTACACCTGGTATATGAAGTCGAAGGCGACAAGGCGGTGCAGACAAACCTCAAGCGGTTCGCCTATCTGATAAAAAGCGCCGCCGAAAAGAAGAACATGAAGACCGATGTGAACGTGAACGGTCTCAATATAGAAATATCCCCTTCCAGCCCGGAAATCGCTTCCATGATAAGGGCAAACTATCCGATCCTTGAGACGGTCTCAACGGGCCAAAAACTCGTCCTGAAGATGTCCGACAAGGAGTCCGCCAAGATAAGGGACAATGCGGCCGATCAGGCGCTCGAAACGATCAGGAACCGCATAGACCAGTTTGGAGTGGCCGAGCCGTCGATCCAGCGGCAGGGAGAAAACGAAATCGTGGTGGAGCTCCCCGGGGTGAAGGACCCGGGAAGGGCGATAGATCTTATCGGGAAGACGGCGCAGCTGGAGTTCAAACTCGTCGATGATGAGTCGCCCGTGGCGGCGCAACTGCCCTCCGCTATCCAACCCGGTGATGAGGATTCAGTATTGAAGCAGTTCGCTGACAAGATACCCGCCGGGGACCAGATTCTCTTTGAGCGGAAGCTCAACTCTGAAACGGGTATTGTACGGAAGGTGCCAATTCTTCTCAAGAAGGAAGCCGTCCTTACCGGTGACTCCCTGAGTGAGGCGAAGGTGAGCCTCGATTCCCGGTTCGGAGAGCCCTATGTGTCCATAGCCTTCAATGCCGAGGGAGCGAAGCGATTCGAAGAGATAACCGGCGCAAACGTCAAGAAACGTCTTGCGATTATCCTCGACAACAATGTCTATTCCGCCCCCGTTATACAGGAGAAGATCGCGGGTGGCAGCGCGCAGATAACGGGCAATTTTACCATGGATGAGGCCAAGGACCTTGCAATTGTGCTCAGGGCCGGAGCCCTCCCGGCGCCGCTCAAGATGCTCCAGAACGTTACGGTAGGTCCCACACTGGGGAGCGACTCAATAAAGGCAGGCAAGATAGCCGGCATTATCGGCACCCTTGCCGTTATCCTCTTCATGTTTATCTATTACAAGATGTCGGGCCTGATCGCGGACTTTGCCCTGGTCCTTAACCTCATTCTCCTGTTTGGCGCCATGGCGTTCCTCAACGCCACCCTCACGCTGCCGGGCATCGCGGGGGTAATCCTCGCCGTCGGGATGGACCTGCGCGATCAGCCGTCGACTCGGGTTATGACAAGGCCTGGTGGACGATATTCGATTCCCATGTCACTACACTCATCACGGCAGCAGTGCTGTTTCAGTTCGGTACCGGGCCGATCAAGGGGTTCGCCGTGACCCTGAGCCTCGGTGTTGCCATCAACCTGTTCACGGCCCTTATCGGGACAAAATCGATATTCGACCTTATTACGAGCAGATACAACATACAAAAGGTCAGCATATAGGGGGCGCAATGTTAGAGCTACTCAAGAAGACCAACATAGATTTCATCGGCAAGAAATATATAACAATCCTTGTGTCGGGTTCGCTCATGGTCCTGGGGATAATCGCTATCGTGGCGCTCGCAATGGGAAAGGCCAACCTCGGGATAGATTTCGCAGGCGGCACGACTGTGGAACTCAAATTCGAGAGTCCCGTGAAGTTGCAGAGTGTCCGGGCCGCCCTTGACAAGGGTGGTCTTAAGGACGTTTCCCTCCAGGACATCCCCTCCGAAAACAGGGTGATAATAAGCACCAAGCGCTCCGAGGGTGATATCAACAAAATAGCACATGACATCACGGACGCTGTCTCAAAGAACCTCTCAGGGGCGAAATACGTTGTGGACCTGACGACCTCCATCGGCCCCAAGGTGGGTAGTAAACTCAGGTCGGATGCGGCCAAGGCCATTATTATGGCGGCACTCGGCATACTTATATATGTCGCTTTCAGGTTTAAATTCCAGTTCGGCGTCGGGGCGACGATTGCCACATTCCACGACGTCATTGCGGTGCTGGGTATTTTCTTTATTCTGGGGAAGGAGATAAATCTGATCGTCGTTTCCGCTTTACTGACGATCGCCGGGTATTCCCTCACCGATACGGTCGTCGTGTTTGACAGGATAAGGGAAAACCTGAGGATACAATCGAAAGAGCCCTTACCGAACGTTATCAACAGGAGCATCAACGAGGTGCTCTCAAGGACCATAATAACCTCTTTCACTACTTTTCTCGCTGCCCTTGCCCTGTTTGTTTTCGGCGGGGACGTAATCCATGATTTTGCCTTTGCGATTCTTGCGGGCATCATCGTCGGCACTTATTCTTCCATTTATGTAGCCAGTCCCGTTCTGCTCCTGTGGAAGAAGAACCGCCCCTTTGCGAAGAAATGAGATCCTGATGTGCAGAGGCGCTGGTTCATAAACAGGACGAACCCGGAGTTCCTTCATTATCTGTCAAAAACAGCTTCAGTCTCACCGATTCTTGCCCAGGTTCTGATCAACAGAGGGGTAAGAACGCCCGGCGCCGTCAGCGACTTCCTGTCGTCTGGAATTACGGCCCTCTCCGACCCCTTCGGTCTTCCGGGTATGAGACGGGCCGTTGAGAGGGTGAAGGAAGCGGCGCGCCGCAGCGAGCGT
Source organism: Candidatus Sulfobium sp. (assembly GCA_037381085.1). GTDB lineage: Bacteria > Nitrospirota > Thermodesulfovibrionia > Thermodesulfovibrionales > UBA6898 > JARRRD01. The sequence goes on along the minus strand of JARRRD010000065.1, from coordinate 15,513 downwards.
GTCCTGGTCCACGGAGATTACGACACCGACGGTCTGACCGCTACTGCGATCATGGTCCATGCGCTCGGGCAGATCGGAATTGATGTCCATTATTTTATCCCGAACCGCATGGTCCACGGATACGGATTCCATCCTCATGCCGTGGACCATGCGGGGAAGATCGGGGCGCGTCTGATTATTACCGTTGACTGTGGCATCAGTTCTTTCCAGGCTGCCTCGTCGGCGAAGGCAAAGGGCATAGATATCATCATAACCGACCACCATGAGCCCGTTACGGACGGATGGCCCTCCATCTCCCCGAAGTCAGGAGGCCGGGAGGAGGGTGACCTGATGCTGCCCGAGGCGATCGCGGTGATGAATCCGAAACTGACGAACGGGGACTCGGAACTCAGAACACTTTCTGGCGCCGGCATCGCCTTCAAGTTTGCGCAGGCGCTGGCGACGTCTGACATCCCGGGCTTTACGGAGGACGCATTCCTTCCCCTGCTTGACCTGGCTGCCCTTGGAACGGTGGCTGACGTTGTTCCCCTGACCGGTGAAAACAGGATCATCCTCAAGGAGGGACTGAAGCTTATCCGCAATGGCAACAGACCCGGCGTCCGGGCCTTAAGGGAGGTCTCCGGGCTTGGCGCCAGGGAGATGAAGGCGGGTTCGCTGGCCTTTACGGTGGTGCCGAGAATTAATGCAGCGGGAAGGATGGCGGACTCGGGTGACGTTGTGCGCCTGCTGCTGTCGGAAACGGAGGAGACGGCGGCCGGTCTGAGCGCGTGGCTTGACGGCCTCAATTCCGAGAGGCAGAGGGTAGAGGAGCAGGTTTATCAGGAGGCCGTTGAAAAACTCGGCCCCTCGGAACCCGATTCCGTTATCGTACTCGCGTCGGAAGGATGGCATGAGGGCGTGCTCGGGATCGTTGCGTCGCGAATGGCGGAAAGATATGTGCGACCGTCCTTTATCCTGTCAATAAAGGACGGGGTTGCCAGGGGTTCCGCCCGGAGTGTTCCCGCCTTCGATATATGCCGCGGCCTGGCGGACTGCAGGGAGCTTCTCCTGTCTTTCGGCGGGCACAAGCAGGCGGCCGGCCTTACGATGAAGAGCGGACATATCCCCGATTTTGTGAGAGTGATGAGGGAGACAGTGAAAAGAGAAATGGCGGAGGATGATCTTGTGCCCTCTCTGGAGATAGATGCGTCGGTCAGACTGGCCGATGTCACCCATACGCTGGTAAGAGAACTGGAGCTGCTTGAGCCGACCGGCTGCGGGAACCCCGAGCCGCTTCTGGGAGCACGGGAACTTTCGGTCGTGAACCCGAGGGTCGTGGGCAACAAACATCTCAAGCTGACTGTGAAAAAGAATTCCCATACGGTGGATGCGATCGGGTTCGGAATGGCCGACCTTTACGACGACCTGGATTTCCCTCTGGCCGTCGACGCGGTCTTTACCCCGGGGATCAACGAATGGAACGGGGGCAGATACCTGCAGCTCGTCCTTAAGGCCTTAAGGCCGAGCGTCTGACACGAGAGAGAAAAGGGGACCGCGAGGCGGCGGACGGAGCGCGGGATGGCGATTCTCCTCAAGGCCGTAGCCGGCCCTGGCGCCCGCGAATACAGCTGTTTTTGCCACGCAGCCTCCGGTTTGACCTTTGCGCCCAATTCCTTTCCACGGTGTATAATATGGCATGCGGGAAGTCTTTACACTCAGCGGCCTTTTGGATAAGGTAAGAGTCTACACACACGAGAGAAACCTGGAAATCCTGAAGAATGCCTACCAGTTTTCCAGGGAGGCCCACTGCAGTCAGAAGAGGAGCGAAGGGTCGCCCTACATAAAACATCCACTTGCCGTCGGATATATTCTTGCCGACATGAAGATGGATATCGCTTCCATCTCTGCCGGTCTCCTGCATGATACGATCGAGGATACCGGCGCGACTCTCGAGAATATCCACGATCTCTTCGGTAAAGAAATCGCCTTTATCGTCAAGGGACTTACGAAGCTCTCCAAGATGGAGTTCAAGACGAAGAAGGAGGCCCAGGCCGAGAATTTCCGCAGGATGCTCCTGGCCATGTCCGAGGATGTGAGGGTGATACTCATCAAGTTTGCCGACAGACTCCACAACATGCGTACACTTCAGTACCTCCCCCAGCACAAGCAACTCAGGATCGCTTCCGAAACGCTCGAGATATACGCTGCGCTGGCCAATCGGCTCGGCATGGGATGGCTGAGGGCGGAGTTCGAAGACCTGAGCTTCAAGTACCTTATGCCCGAGCTTTACGAAGAGCTGGCCAGAAAGGTCGCCAAGCGCAAAGAGGAGCAGGAAGGGTACATGAACGAGGTCAAGGAACTGGTGACGAGAAAGCTGAAGGCCGAGGGTCTGCCGGGCAAGGTGTCCGGCCGTGTCAAACACTATTACGGTATCTACCAGAAGATGCAGAAGCAGAGGATAACCTTTGAACAGATCTCGGATGTGATAGGGCTGAGGATACTCACTGACACCAAGGCGAACTGTTATGCCATACTGGGGCTGATACACTCGTTGTGGACCCCCATTCCCGGCAGGTTTAAAGACTATATCGGCGTGCCGAAGTCCAACATGTACCAGTCTCTGCATACGACCGTGATAGGGCCGAAAGGCGAACGGGTGGAGTTCCAGATCAGGACGGAAGAGATGCACAGGATAGCCGAGGAAGGAATAGCTTCGCACTGGAAATATAAGGAAAAGGGCGACATCGACGAGAAGAGCAGCAAGTATATCTCATGGCTGCGGGACCTGGTCCAGGTGCAGAAAGAGGTGCCCGATGCGATGGATTTTCTCGAGGCCGTGAAGGGAGAGGTTGTACCTGAAGTCGTTTACGTGTTTACTCCCAAGGGTGAGATAAAGGAGATGCCGATCAGCTCTACGCCGGTGGATTTTGCCTATACGGTCCATACCCAGGTCGGCCATAAATGTGTCGGGTCCAAGATCAACGGCAAGATAGTACCGCTCAGGTACAAGCTGAAAAACGGCGATACGATAGAGATCATAACTTCCCCCAACCACACACCCAGCAGGGACTGGCTGAAATTTGTAGTGACACAGAGGGCGAAGACTCGCATCAAGCAGTGGATAAAGGCGGAAGAGAGAAACCAGAGCAGCGAACTGGGGCTCAAGCTTCTGGAGGCGGAACTGAGACGGCACAACCTGAACGTCTCTCTCATCAAGGGTGACGAAATACAGGATGTCGCAAAGGCCCTGGGCGTCCATTCACTGGAAGACTTGTATGTGGCGGTGGGGTTCGGAAAGATCTCCCCCCATCAGGTGGTGAACAGGCTCATGCCGGAAAAGCCGGCCGAAGAAGCGGAGATTGTAAGGTTAAAAAAGCCCGTTAAAGAGCAGAAAGGCGTGAGCATCAAAGGTATAGACAATGTCCTGTATCATACCGCGAAATGCTGTTATCCCATACCCGGGGACAATCTTGTCGGCTTCGTTACTGTCGGCAAGGGAGTGACCATACACCGCAGAAATTGTCCCAATCTCGAGAGGCTGGTGGTGGAGGACGCCCGTCTTGTGGACGTCGAATGGCAGTCTTCTCCCGAGGCGACCGCCAACGCCAGGCTATTCGTCGAAACGATCGACAAGCCGGGGATCCTGGCGAACCTCAGTGCCCTGATTTCGTCGGTCGATATCAATATCAACCACCTCGAAGCAACGTCAACACAGGACAAGAAGGGGCATATAACTTTTATCGTGGAGGTCAGGGACATCTCGCAGTTCAACACCGTGATCCAGAAAATAAGCCAGATGGAGGGTGTCCTGAGGGTGAAGAGGTAAAAAGGGGAGAGTGGACATACATCCCCGAAATATTTTTCGGACGGGGATCACATGAAAATAGTCCCGGGAATGGTTTATAATTAAGACATCGCGGTCGCCGGTTGCTTTCGCCGGCCTGTGAACGTTATCAAGGAGAAG
>JARRRD010000065.1:0-11558 GCA_037381085.1 Candidatus Sulfobium sp. | reverse complement strand
TTTTTGCCGTCTCCGTCCTCTCAATCCTGTTGCTTTGCGGAAATGCCTTTGCATTCGGAGGATGCGAGGCCGACTGCAAGAAGTGCCACACGCTCGAAAAGTCGGAGGTTCAGCATATACTGACCAAGCTGCATGCTCCTGATGCGAAGGTGCTGGATATTCAGATGAGCCCCATTAAGGGACTGTGGCAGGTCACCATTGACGAAAAGGGCAAGAGGGGGGTTCTCTATGTCGGTTTTTCGAAGAAATATGTAGTGGGCGGTTCCATATTCGAAGTCGACACGGCCTCGAACAGGACTGCAAAGACCATCGCAGATATGCCCAAGCCCGAAAGGTACGTGGATGTCGCCAAGATTCCGGTGGACGACGCGCTGGTGATGGGCAGCCCTAATGCCCGCTATAAGGTTATCGTTTTTACCGACCCCGATTGACCATTCTGCGCGAGACTTCATCGGGAGATGAAGAAGGTTGTGGCAGAGAGAAAAGACATCGCTTTTTTGCTGAAGTTGTTCCCCCTGCCGATGCACAAGGGGGCCTATGAAAAGGCAAAGTCCATAGCCTGCAGAAAATCGCTGCAGCTGCTTGAGGAGAATTTCGAGAAAAAGCCGATACCCGCTCCTGACTGTGATACCCATGTGATCGACGATAACATCAAACTCGGGAAGGAGCTTGACATCACCGGTACCCCGACGCTCGTTATGCCTGACGGGTTTGTACTCCTCGGGGGTAAGGACGCTCATGGGCTGATAGGACTTATTCTTAAACACACGGGCAAAGGGAAGAGCCGGACGAAATGATGTCCACGGGGAAACTCCTTTCGTATGTTTCCTTCGCGGTCTGCCTTATGCTTCCCGCCGCCGTGTTCTCCGATGTCAAAATTGTGCTTAAGAACGGAAGGAGCATCTCGGCGGAGAGCTGTCAGGAGAAGGCCGGCGAGTTTGTATGTTCGAGGGGAGGCGGGTTTTTTAGTATAGAGAAAAGTGACATCGCGGAGATTAAGGGGATCCCCCTGGGGAGTTCTGATTACGGCGAAACGGCCATAAGAAGGCCCTCCGGCGAGGGCGTGAAGGATGAGTCTCACGTGGAGAAGAATGGCGGCGAACAAAACGCCGGGGCGCTGCGGGCGGACCTGGAGAAGAGGTTAGGGGAGATAACGCAGAGGAAAAAGGAGCTGAAGAAAGAGCGGGCAAAACTGGTGGCGGACAGGCAGAAGCTTAAGGCAGAGCTGGCCAAAACTCCCGATTGGATGACAACGAAACAGTTTGCCGACCTTTCCGGGCGTGTCACCGATCTCGACAATAGGTTAAAGCGGTTCAACGAAGAAGTATCCAGGCTGAACATCGAGGAGAAGAATATCACCGATCAGCTGGAAGGGAAGTCGGCGCAACCGGAGAAACGGCCGGAAAGGGATTGATTCCTGCCGGGTCTGCAGGCCGGCCGTCGGTTCCGGTTTGCCTGTGATGGGTGTGGGACTGTTACGGCTCAATCCCGGGAGCAGTCACGCAATATACGAAGTTTCACCGGGCTTTTCAGCTTTCTCAAAGCCTGTTCTTCGATCTGTCTGACCCTCTCTCTTGTAATCAGGAGACGCTTTCCTACTTCTTCGAGTGTATGGTCCCTGTCGACCCCTATGCCGAATCTCATCCTGATCACTTCCTGTTCCTTGGGTTTGAGCGTTTTTAATATCGTGAGGACCCGCTTGGACAGCTCTTTTTTCTCGGCACACGTATAAGGAGAAGCGCTGTTCTTATCGGCGAGAAAGTCCTCCAGAACGGTATCTTCGTTCCCGACAGGCGTCTGGAGCGCAACAGTGTCTCTTACCGCCGACCGGATGTCCGCTATCCGAACTTCCGGGAGTCCGATCCGATTTCCCACTTCCTCATCGCTCGGCTCCCTGCCCAGTTCCTGCGCCAGCACCGCCGATGTCCTGGCCACCTTGTTGTAGAGCTCAACGATATGCACCGGCACCCTGACAGTCTTCGTCTGGTCGATGATCGCACGCGTTATCGCCTGTCTTATCCACCACGTTGCGTAAGTACTGAACTTGAAACCCTTCTCGTACTTGAACTTGTCCACGACCCTCATAAGTCCGATATTGCCTTCCTGTATGAGGTCCAGAAGCGGAAGTCCCCGTCCGACATAATTCTTGGCGATGTTTACAACGAGTCTGAGATTTCGTGTGACCAGTTCATTCTTGGCCTCCGTCATCTGCATGCGTGCCCTTCTGATAGTGTCCCATTTCTCCTGCAGATCCTCCGTCTTGATACCCGCTACCGATTTGATCCGCCTTTCGAGTTCCTTTGCGGGGCCGCGCCGTTTGCAACTCTCGCCGGCTGCCTTGACCTCGTCGACGAGGCCTTCGAGGACATCGAGAGTCATCTCCAGGGCTTTGTCATATTCCGGCTCCTCGCCCTTGGCGCTCACCTGCGCCTCGATGCCCTCGGTCATGGTCCTGTAAAGAGGAATCGTGGACAGCGTTTCCCGAATAATATCCCTTCCCTCTTCCAGTCTCATGGCGAGTCCCACTTCCTCGTCCTTTGTAAGAATCGAGATGTCGCCCATCGAATGGAAATAGGCCTGCACGAGGTCTTCCGTCTTCTCACGCTCTCCGGGCTCCTGCCCTTCTTTTGTCTGAATTCCGGCATACTCGCAGTCGTCGGTCTTTACGCCGGCGTCTTCGAGAAGGTCTGCGAGGTCTTCCAGTTCTTCGGGCGAGAAGAAATCCCGCGGAAGGAGGTTAGTCCCGCTGCGCGAGGGTGCGATGTCCTCAACCAGAAGACCTTCTGTAGAATTGGATGTTCTCATGTTCTCCCTCTCCATTTGAATTTCGCTATAATTAAGATTACATCCAGGGGGTGGGGAATTTATGTGATCAAAATCACGGGGAGAATTCCCGAAGATGGCCTTTTCCCTCGCTGAGATGGCCCTCTTATTCTAGGGGATGCGCCCCCCCGGTTTACATTACTCTGTATTTTGCAGTAATCTTTCTAATAGTAAAGGTGTCCGGTGTTTAAGGTCCTGAAATGCCTGCGGATGAATATCGCGGCGTATAGTGGCAGGGCCATCTCAGGCCGGAATGACAGATACCATGATAAATATCCTTGATACCAACAATGCAGTGAGCGCCGGTAGGCGCCCTTGTGGAACCCTATCATGGAAAATGTAAAAATTGATTTCCTGAGGAGCATTCCGCTCTTTCTTTCACTTACCGATGAAGAACTCATGGAGATCAGCACCAAGGTGGTCATCAGGGAGTTTTCAAAAAATGAGATCATCCTTCAGGAAGAAGACACGAATGATTTCATGTATGTGATCCTTTTCGGGAAGGTGAAGGTGGTGAAAGCGACGGAAGACGGAAAGGAGATAATCCTTGCCATACACCGCTCCGAGGAGCTTTTTGGGGAGGTGTCGCTGATCGACGGCAAGACGTCTCCTGCTACGGTGCTGGCCACGGAAAATTCTCTGCTGGCTATCATTTCGAAACGTGATTTTTACGCCCTCCTGATGAACCAGAAGAAGGTGCTGGACACTCTGCTCCATATCCTGTGTGAGAGGCTGCGCGAATCCTGGAAGAGGATACACATACTTAACTCCAAAAACGCCATACAGAGGGTCAAAATGCTTTTGATCATCCTTTCCTATAACAGCGGAGAGAAGACGCCGGACGGCCTCGTGATCAATTACAAGCTTACCCATCAGGACCTTGCAGACATGGCGGGACTTACCCGCGAGACCGTCACGAGAGTCCTTGATAAACTCCAGAAGGATGGCGAGATCGCGGTCCTGAAGAACAAGTTTATACGCCTGAGCTCCTCATTCCTTTCCAGCGGTCTGAATACTTGAGATTGCGGCTTTGCCCTCCGGCCGTTCTTCTTCTTCTTCTTCTCTCCGCAGGATGCGTTCTGGTGTCGGCGCCTTACAAGGTCACAAAAGGGGCCGTGGAAGGCAGCGTCTGGGCTGTTAAGACTTCTTATACGCTGACGGCAGGCGGCACAAAGATTATATACAGGATAGGTAAGTTCACATATGAGGTTGTAAAGGCCCCCCTTGACTGGCCCCTGACACACCGGGATATCCGGGAGATCGACGGCCTTCCGGTGAAAGAGGCGATCCGCCTCGGCCGTGTAAAGGACTCCCCTTATACCGTGCATGGAAAGAGGTATGTCCCCATGTCCGCTGAAAAGGCCGGACATTACAGGGAGGTGGGCGTCGCGTCCTGGTACGGCTATGAGACCAAACACAGGAAGGGGGGGTACATGACGGCAGACGGAGAGGTTTTTGATCCCTCCGGACTTACCGCGGCCCACAAGTATCTGCCTCTTCCCATGTATGTGAGGGTTCTGAATCTCGAAAACGGACGTTCCGTGATCGTCAGGGTGAACGACCGCGGGCCGTTTCCCTGCAAGGAAAATCCCGGGGCCGGGAAAAGGATCATCGACCTGAGTATGGGGGCCGCGAAGAAGCTGGGGATGTATGAGCAGGGAACCACCCTGGTAAAGGTCGAGGCTGTGAGGGTAAGGGTACGCTAATTCCCCCCGGTGCATATCCTTCATAAGTCCACGGGCGACGACTGAGAGGGGCCGGCCCTTGTTCCTCGAATACGGCATCAAATTCCTTGTGGATGTCCTTGAACGCATCCAGGATGGCCGGGCAGAAATGCTCCGGTATCGTTCTGCCGTAACCTTCCGTGATTATCCTGTAAACCGCCTCGCGGTCGAGGCCAGGTTTGTAAGGCCTTCTGCGCCGCAGGGCATCACATTGGTCGGCAAGGTTCATGATCCTGCTTTCCAAAGGGATGTCTTCTCCCTTAAGATTTCGTGGATGGCCGCTCCCGTCCCATCTCTCGTGGTGACTGCCGGCGATTATCCCGGCTTTCTGCAGGAATTCCGACGTGGAGCCTTCGAGGATCTTTTCTCCTATGACACAATGCGTCTTCATGAGGGCGAACTCCTCCGAGTTCAGCTTCCCGGGTTTAAGGAGGATCTCCGAAGGAATTCCCACCTTGCCGATGTCCTGCGTGGGGCCCTGACAAGGTGGGCATCGTCAGGTTCACCCCCATAACAAAGGCGAAGGCCGAGTTCAGTTTATCCGAGTTTGACGACGGCTGTACCTCCGTCAATGAACCGTGGATTATCGAGTCCAGCCTCTTCGTGAGGTTTACGGCCGGAGGGCCTTCATGATTGTCCCGGCCGGTCTTTAGACTTCTTTTTCAGGTAGCGCTCGCGTACAAAATTTTTCTCGTCTTCCACCGTCTTCACCTTTCCCCTGAGCTGCGCCTCAAGCAGGTCATTCAGTATTTTCGAGTATATCGGCCCCTGGGGGATGCCGAACTTCAGGAGATCCTTTCCCGTCAGAAGCGGGCCGGCCTTCCTCAGCTCTACCAGGAACCTGGATATCTCCTTCTTCTTTTCCGTGTCCCTGGTGAGGGCCATCGAGAAAAGGATGATCTCCGTATCCACATTCCTCATGAGATGATAGATTGCGGCAGGGTCGTGAAGCGGGAGCCTTCTCAGTATGCCGGCTGACTGGCTTATGCTCCTGGTTATGACATCCCTGGCCCGGGGAGGGGCGGACAGCCTGTCCAGGGCCTCTCTCCTTCCCGCGTCCGACAGATTGGAGAGGAGGGCCATAAGGTAGAGTATCCCCGTATCCACTTTCTCCTCCAGGTAGAGGAGGCTGTACCAGGCGATCGTTTCATACATCGACGCGAGGGTCGTTTCGAGCTTTTCGTCGAACCCGAGGTCCCTGTGTATCACCTTCAGGAGGCCGAAGTCGGCGAGCCTCTTGAGTGTACGCACCGGATTTGTTTCATTGAAGGCGAGTATGAGCTCATCATAAAGCCTCGATCCGGAGAGCATCCCGAAAAGGTTCATCTGTATGGCTGATTTTATGAGGTTCTCGGTATGCCTGCTCAGTTTGAAGCCAAACCTCTCGGAGAACCGTATTGCGCGGAATGCACGCGTGGGGTCTTCCACATAGCTGAGGTTATGGAGCACCCGGATCGTCTTTTCCCTCAGGTCGCGCTGGCCCCCGAAGAAATCGATCAACTGGCCGAAGTCCCTCGGGTTCAGCTTCAGGGCCAGAGTATTGATCGTGAAGTCTCTCCTGTAAAGGTCCCTCTTTATGGAAGAGGTCTCGACCTTGGGGAGTGCCGCGGGGGACTCATAGTATTCCGTCCTTGCCGTCGCTACGTCCAGTTCAAGACCTTCCGTGCTCAAGTGCGCGGTGCCGAACCGGTGATGTGACCGGACCTTCGCCTGCAACTGGCCGCCCAGTTCCCTGGCAAAACGGATTGCGTCACCCTCGACAACTATATCGATGTCGAGATTTTCCTGGCCCAGGAGCAGGTCTCTTACCGATCCCCCCACCAGATAGGAGTTGAACCCCATGCGCTCCGCCGTTTCACCGGCGATCTTGAGCACCTTGTATACCTTTTCCGGGAACTTCTCCCTGAGCCATGACGCGAGGTTCCTGCCCGGGGCTGTCCTCTGCGTGATGTCTTCCTTGTCGATCTGTCTTTTCCTGAGGAACTCTTCGTAGAGGACCCTCAGCAGGTCGGTCCTCGTGATAGCCCCGACTATTTTCTCCTCCTGGATAACTGGCATGAACCGCTGGTTCTGCTCTATCATCACTGTTTCGATGTCCCTTATGGGGGCTTCCGGCCCCACCGTCACCGCCTCGGAGGTCGAGAATTCTATGCACTTGTTTTTCCTGAAGCCGTGGAAGAGCGCCTTCTCTATTATCTCCCTGGAGATAAGGCCGGCATATTTATCGTCCTTCAGGATGGGCAGCACGTTCACTCCGTACTTGGTCATCGTCTCCTCCGCCTCCCTGATGGAACTGTCCCACTGAATGGCGATCACGGGACTGTTCATGATGTCCGAGGCGACCTTGCCCGGCTTTACATGCGCGGGCAGTAATGCCTTCACTCTGTCCGTCACGACCTCAAGCGACGCCTCCTTGATGTTTGCGGCGGCTGCGCTCGGGTGTCCGCCTCCCCCGAACTCCCTGGCGAGTTCCGAGACATCGAGTTCGGGCGCCCTGCTTCTGGCGATGATCTGTATCTTGCCTTCCATGTCGAGGAGGAGCACCAGGGCGTCGATGTCCTCCATGTCCATTATTCTCTGCGCCAGGTGGGCCGCGTCTCCCACGTAGAACTCGCGTGACGCCTTTGCTATGACGATACGTATGCCCCTCATGACGATCTCGGCGGAAGACTTCACAAGTTCGTTCAGCAGGTCCAGTTCTTCCACGTTCAGCTCGGTCTTCATGTAACTGGAGACGATGTTGAGGTTTGCGCCTCTTTTCAGCAGGTATGAAACGGCAAGGAGGTCCCGCTCCGTAGTCGAGGGGAAAAGCAGTGACCCCGTCTCTTCGTATATGCCGAGGGCCAGGACCGTCGCCTCCATCGGGGTCGGGTGGAGCTTTTTCCCTTTCAGCAGTTCGGTAAAGATCGTCGCAGTGGCGCCCACTTCCTCGATCCTGACCAGCTCTCCCCTGATGTCGTTTTCTTCCGGGGGATGGTGGTCGTAGATATGGACCTTCAGGTCCTTGATGGAGAGCAGGTCCGCCAGCGGCGCGATCCTGTCCGGCTGTTTTGCGTCCACTATGACAAGTCTCGTGACCTCCTCCGGCACGACATCCCTTAGGCGCTTTATCTCCACCGGATCGAACACCTCGATAAAGTCGCGCACCTTGCGCTCCTGCGAGCCCGGGAAGACTATCGATGCATGGGGATAAATCTTCTTCGCTGCTATCATCGAGGCAAGGGAGTCAAAATCGGCATTTATGTGGCAGGTGATTATTTCCACTTTACGGATGCTTCAGGAAAGGAGAACTATCCTCTGCCCGCACGCGGACCTGAAGATCCTTTCCGCCGCCCCTTCCGCGCCGGCTGCTCCTTCTTTTCGTAAGTCGCCACACGGTTCCTCCCCCTGTTCTTGGCTATGAAGAGGGCATTGTCAGCGCATGAGATGAGGTCGTCGTAGGTCGTGACGTTCCTATGAGGCCAGGACGCCACGCCGATGCTCACCGTAAGCCCGCCTTTATTTTGTAGCGTCTTTAACCGCTTCTTTTCGATACACTGCCTTATCCTTTCGGCCTCGGCAATCGCCCCGTCGCGGGCCGTCTGGGTCAGCAGGAGAATGAACTCCTCGCCGCCGTACCGGGCGAGAACGTCACTCTTGCGTATGCGTTTCTTCAGTCGTCTTGCAAATTCTTTCAGTACCTCGTCCCCTGTCCTGTGGCCGAACTCGTCATTGATCCTCTTGAAGAAGTCGATGTCGATCATCAGGCAACTGATGGGAAGACGATACCGCTGGCACCGGCTGAATTCCTCGATGATCCTGTGATGGAAATACCTGACGTTGTAAATGCCCGTCAGATAATCGGTGATCGCGAGTTTTTCGAGCCTCGCCTTTTCGTCCTCCATCTGTTCGAAGAGAAGGGCGTTGTGGAGGACGTTGGCCGATGCGTTTGCGAGGGCGTTAAGGAGTCTTATCTCATTCGGAGTAAAGGTATGGTCCACCCTCGATGTCCTGAGGAAGAGGGTGCCGATGACCTTGTCCCGCAGCAGCACCGGTATGACAAGGATGGAGCGGATACCCAGGGGCGCGACAAATTTTCTTACCTTGCTCATCAGGGGGTTCCTGGGGACGTCATTGATTATCAAGGGCTTTCTCGATTTTAGCGCCTCATCGATCTCCGGATATTTGCTGAGGCTGAGTTTTATGTTGGTGATGTCGGGTCGTTTGTCCGCCCTGATCAAAGAGCATCGTGTGACGGGGATGATATCTGCAACCTTGGCCACGATACGATAGAGGAGATCTTTTGGATCGAGCGTGGCCGCGATCAACTGCGTGAGGTCGACGATAGCTTCAAGTTCCTTCCGTTCGCTTTCCATCTTTTCGACGGTGTTCCTGTCAACGATCGCGGAGGCGAGTTTGTATTCGAGATCGATATCGAGGTAGGGCCTCAGGATGTAGCTCTTCGCCCCGCAACTGATGGCGTTTTCGATGTCTTCTTTCGCGTTCCCGCGGATCACCGCGATTGTCGGGGCTCCGTCTATCCTGCGGGCCAGTTCTCTCAGCATCGCGCCCTCGGCTATCACGGCAGAGGGCGATTTCTCAAGCATAGTCTTGGTCAGGGAGCGGGGATCCTCCGCGTAACGTGCCTTGTAGGTTTTCCTGCCTTCAAAGAATCCCTGCAGAAATCTCAGTACGGAATTATCTTTGGCCAGTACGACAATGTCTTTACGCTCCATCTTCCCGTCCCCTCTGCAATCTGCTTGTCCAAGTATTATCCCTGATCCTTGGAAAAGAGTCAAAAGGATTTTGCCGCCTGCCGCTTGTTTGACAGGCATCCGCCGTTCTCTTATACTTCAAATATGTTCAGAATCGCCGTCATAGACGGCCAGGGAGGAGGCATCGGCAACCTGGTCGTGAAAAGACTGAGGGAGGAGTTCGGGGACCGGATCGAGATTGTCGCCCTCGGAACGAACGCCGCGGCGACGACTGCGATGATGAAATCGAGGGCCAACAAGGGCGCCACCGGAGAAAACGCGATTGTCTGGAATTCCGGGAGGGTCGACATGATAGTAGGCCCCCTCAGCATAGCGTTGCCTGACGCGATGCTCGGCGAGGTGACCGCCAGGATGGCTTCGGCCGTTGTGTCGTCAAGTGCCAGGAGGATACTCCTTCCCCTGAACCAGGAAGGCGTTGACATCGTTGGGGTCGGCAAAGAGCCGCTGCCCCATCTGGTAGATATGGTGATAGCGAAGATAAAGGAGACGGAAAATGTGTGAAGCCAATGCCTATGTGATCAAGGACGGGAACGAGGAGCTTTACCTCGAAAACGTGGACATCATGAGACCCGAGGAGGGGAAGATATTCCTGAAGAACCTCTTTGGTGAGCAGAAGGTCTTCGAGGGGCGGATAAGGGAGATCTCCCTTCTGCGGCACAAGATCATACTCGAGAATAAATAGCGCTGTCCCCGGCCATTGATTGTCGCGCTTGCGATTAGCCGCGAAATCCAGTATCATCTTAAGGGCTTGCACAAGTCCCAGGGGCTTACGGGAGTGTATCGGGTTCTGGTGTCCCGCTTGGACTTCAAATCCAATGTTGCCTTCCAAAAGAGGGCAGGGTGGGTTCGATTCCCACACGCTCCCGCCATCATTTCCTGTAATATCAATAAGTTAATCCCGGGAAATACCCCTTAAAAACGAAAGTGGACCGAAAGTGACTGTGGCTTTGGGGAGGCCCAGAACAATTGAGTGATGTAGTATTCATTCTGGGGTAACTGGTTCGGATATGGTTTATCAAGATTTAAAAATGTAGGCCGGTCTCGACTGCTTCTTGTATAGTGGGTGCTGGCAACTACACCACAGACAGTCTGAATCTCCCCGATATGTTGTCCTGCTTCATAAGCCCTTATTGCCGCAGAAGCAATACTTCCTGCAAAAAGGATAAGCGCACAAGCTGTCATTCCGAGGATCTACCTCGATGTTATATTCGCCGGGGGATATTCACATTGGAAACCAAGCATTCGATCTTGCGTCTGTTTGCTCTCAAATGTTTGCGATTCTATTTCACTGCGGCAACTTCCACCCTGTTCTTGCCTTTCCTTTTGGCTCTATACAGGGCGGCATCGACGTCTTTGAATAGCATTTCGTATGTGCTTAAAGAGGAGCCGGAAAACGCAAGACCGATACTTACAGTTACGCGCCTTCCCGGTACCTGCGAGAATTTGTGGGTCGAAACCTTTTCAAGTATCCTTTGTGCGATCATTATTCCCTGATCTGCTGGCGTATGAGGAAGAATTGCGATAAACTCCTCACCACCCCATCTCGCAACGGTGTCTGTTTCTCTGAGACCTCTCTCCAGTATTCCTGCAATCTCTATCAGCACGGAATCGCCCGCACTGTGACCGTATAAATCATTGACCGTCTTGAAATCGTCTATGTCCATTAGGAGGCACGCAATAGCGTGTCCATATCTCTTTACCTTCTTCCATTCTGTCTCAATCACCGCCTCAAGATGTCTTCTATTGAAAAGCCCTGTCAAGGGATCGGTAATGGAAAGAGTTTCCACCTTTGCAAGAAGCAAGTTCAGCTGGCGGTTCTTCTCTCTTAACTCATCCTGAAGCGCTCTGGTCCTCAACGCAGCATAAATTTTCATGTTGAGTTCAGTTTCGTTGTAAGGCTTTGCAAGATAGTCGTCAGCTCCTGCCTCAATGCCCACGACCTTATCTTCAAGCGTAGCCTTCCCCGTAAGCATAATTACGGGAATGCTCTTTGTGTAATCGTCCTCCTTTATCCAGCGGCAAACCGCCAAGCCGCTTATATCAGGGAGGAGAAGGTCAAGTAGCGCCAGTTGCGGAGGATCAGTCTTGACAATTCTCATTGCTGATACGCCGTCTCGTGCCAAGATTACCTCATACCCGCTCCTTTCGAGGCTTTTCATGGTAATCTTTGCCTGTGCCCTGCTGTCTTCAACAAGAAGGATTCTTGCCTTTGGCATTTTACCTCTTGGAATTATAGCAAATTCCGTATACGGCGCCC
>JARRRD010000064.1:0-10547 GCA_037381085.1 Candidatus Sulfobium sp. | reverse complement strand
TCTGCAGCGTCAGGGAAGGACCTCCTCCAAGCGGCGGGTCTAAGCCTGCCCCGTTTGGCCGGCAGACCTCACGTTTCTTCCGTCCCGGACAAATTTCAGAAACAGGTATCCCGTGGCGACACTAACGAATGCGAGGATTCCCCAGAATCCCATCTGTGAAGCACTAATGCCTATATCCTTCAGGCTATGACCTCCCGCATATCCTACTGATACCAGTACCGCAATGGTGAAAGTGACGGCAAAGGCATCTGCCAACACGAATTTGAAGCGGCTCATTTTCATGACGCCCGACACGAGGAATATCTGGGCCCTTAATCCGATAAACTGTCTGCCGAACAGAACAAAGAATATTCCCTTTTTTTCAAACGTTTTTTCCAGTGATGCCAGTCTTTCCCGGGACAGGAACCTTCTGAACCATCTATGGCATACGACCATGCGGCCGTATTTTCGCCCGAAAGAATAGATAATGAAGTCGGCAATGAGCACCCCCACGTAGACAACCATCAGAGCGGGCACGGCCTTAACTATGTCTTGACGAATCAGGAATCCACATAGAATTAAAGTCGCGTCCTCGGGGAAAAAGGGAACACCAAGACCTCCGAGAATGAGGGGGGCGAAGAGCCCTGCATATGGGAAACTTCCGTTCAGCCCGGACATAGAACCCGGCGGTACTTCTGTCCCCCCCAAGTACAGGATATGGCAGACTGAACCGATAATCAGTTGTCAGGCAAGAAAGAACGGCTGCCCCGTCACTGCCGTGGCGGCGGCGGATAGTTTGAGGGAGGGGGCGGTGTCTGCCTATAGGTCGCTCCGGGTGTCGGAGAGATGAACCTACCGTTAACCGGGACACGGTTCCCCTTGGCGTACATGCACTGCACGTATGCGTTATCGTAGCGGCGCTGATTTTCGTAGTAAGAACCCTCTGCATAGCCGGACCCTGCCGCACTTCCCAATAACAGCCCGCTGCCGGCGCCTATGGCCATGCCCTCGCCCATATGGCCGGAGGCGCTTCCGATGGCCGCTCCCGCGACGGCGCCCAAAGCCGTACCGACGGCCGCGCTCTTGACGGCAGATTGCTGGGCCGCCTGCTGTCCTGTCGCTCCGCCAACCTGCTCATAGGCGAACTGGCGGCAGTAGTAGTCGTCCATACGGAACTGATCGAAGCTCTTGCTTGAGCCTGGAAGGACCATGACGCTCGGTCCGGTCGGAAGTGTTGCGCAAGCCGGTAATGCTGCTACCATTATCAGGATTGAAAATATCAGTAAACGACGCATGGTATCACCTCTCCTCGGGCCCGGCTGCAGGCTTTGCAGGTACCGTCTGCCAGCCGCCCGGGCATTTCTTGACATAAGGATAATAAGCCTTTGAGTCGCGGCAATAGAACCAGACTCCTGAAGGCGCGGACGATTTCGAAGGCTTGACCTGTCCGCTTTCTGAAGGCGGCGTCGACGGCACTGTCTGCCAGCCGTCCTTGCATTCCTTGACGTAGGGATAATAAGCCTTCGAGTCGGGGCAGTAGAACCAGTCCTGCGGCCAATTCGAAGCAGTCGGGGAAGGTTCAGGCCCTTCCCGTTCTATATAACTCTGCGGCGTTTCCGGAACAACGGAGGGCGCGTAATAGTAAGGGGAAAAGCCATAAGAGTAAGGATAGGAGTAGTAAGGATAATAGGTATAATAAGGATAGTAATAGGGGGACGCGTAACCCCACCAGGGGCCCCAGCCCCAGGACCCGCCAATCACTACGTTAAAGTCGCCCCGGTAATGACCGTGACGGTCCCGGTCGCGGTAATAGCCGCCATGGTGCTCCCCACCCCTGTAATATCCGCCCTCGTGACCGCCACCACGATAATCTCCTCCCCGGTGAACGCCGCCCCGAAAACTGTCGGCAGATGCAAGACCAAACGTAAGCAACGTTATCAGCGATACAGCCACGATTGATGCCAGCCTGAACGATCTCAACATCACTCCTCCATAATTGAATTGTACTTCAATCCCGTTTCGACTTCAAGATAGCGGAAAGTTTTGAAGAAAGTATGAAAAGCCCGGCATCATGAGATTCTGTGCCTTAATGTGCCGGTCCCTGAGCTGTTATGGGCGAAATTCCCTCTGGTCCGTCGCAGGCACCTCAAATGTTGCCGTCCCTCTTGTCAGTCCTGCCGGCGACACGCTCTTTTGGCATTTCTTTACAAAGAGCGGCCTTTCTTTTATCATTTACTATGCTTAAGAAAGACGATGCCGACAGAGTTCTGCGTCTGGCCCTTGCCCAGATCAACCCGACCGTCGGGGACCTTGCCGGTAACGCCTCCAAGATCCTCAAATGGATGGGAAAGGCAAAGAGGAAAAAGGCCGATATTGTGGTGTTCCCCGAGCTTGCAGTTACGGGATATCCCCCTGAAGACCTGGTCCTGAAACCTCAGTTCATCGCCGACAACATGGAAGTGGTCCGGAAGCTCGTTCCAAAGGTCAGGGGAATCGCTGCGATTGTCGGCTTTGTCGACAGAGGCAGGAAGAGCGAACTCTATAATGCGGCGGCTTTCATTTCCAATGGAAGAGTGGTCGATATTTATCACAAGGTCTTTCTGCCTAATTACGGCGTCTTCGACGAGTTCCGGTATTTCAGGCCGGGCGCGAGGTTCCCCGTTTACAACTTCAGAAATATAAAGTTTGGTATCAATATATGCGAGGACATTTGGCACAGTGAAGGTCCTGCCCGCAGGCAGTCGGAGGCGGGAGCCGAACTTATCATAAACATCAACGCCTCGCCTTTCGAGAGAGGCAAGCCCGAAACGAGGGAACGCATCCTGGCGGAAAGGTCGACCGAAAACGGCGTCGTGATCGCCTATCTCAACACGGTTGGCGGGCAGGATGAGCTGGTATTCGACGGAATGAGCATGGTCTCGAACCATGCGGGACGGATAACGGCGAGAGGGAAACAGTTCGAGGAAGACATGCTGACGGTGGACCTCGACATGGGCGAGCTCGCACGGGCGAAGAGGAAGTTCAGGAGCAGGCGGCACGGCCGGCCGGCCGCTTCGGGTGCCGCTGTGAGAATAAAGGTGCCCGCGCCTCCCGCATACCCAAGAAAACCTCTCGGGACGCCGTCTTTGATAGCCAGGCCGGGCAGGGAAGAGGAGATCTACCGTGCACTGCTCCTCGGCACGGCGGACTATGTGGGGAAAAACGGTTTCGGCGGGGTGGTCATCGGTCTGAGCGGGGGGGTTGATTCCTCACTTGTTGCGACGATTGCGGTCGACGCCATCGGCAGGGACAACGTTCACGGACTCTTCATGCCCTCTCAGTACACTTCAAAGGAGAGCAGGGACGACGCCCGTGGTCTTGCTGATAACCTCGGTATCAGGGTGACGGAGAAGCCCATCGGCCGCATTCTGGCGGCATATCTGAAAGAATTGGAGATCGATTTCGCGGGCAGAGAGCGGGACACGACTGAAGAAAACCTGCAGGCGAGGATCAGGGGAAATCTGCTCATGGCCTTTTCAAACAAATTCGGCTGGCTGGTCCTTACGACGGGTAACAAGTCCGAAATGAGCGTCGGATATGCTACACTTTACGGCGACATGGCCGGAGGGTTCGCCGTCATAAAGGACGTGCCGAAAATGCTGGTGTATGACCTGTGCAAGTGGAGGAATGCTTCTGGCAAAGGCGCTGTAGTCCCGGAAAGGGTGCTGTGGAAGGAGCCGACGGCCGAACTGAAGACCGACCAGAGAGACACCGACAGCCTCCCGCCCTATCAGTTGCTCGATCCTATACTCAAAGCGTATATAGAAGACGAGATGAGCTTCGGGGAGATACTCAACCTCGGCTGTGATGCCGAATGCACGCGTAAAGTCATACGGATGATTGACAGGAGCGAGTACAAGCGGAGGCAGTCGCCGCCGGGGATAAAGATAACGCCGAGGGCCTTCGGCAGGGACAGGCGTTTCCCCATAACCAACGGCTACAGGAGCTATTGATGAAAGGCTTCAGGTTTTTCCCCGCATCCCTGATAGTGGTCCTCTCAATCTTGCTTTCTGCGGCCTTGCTGCCCGTTTCAGCGGCCGGGTCTGCAGAGGACGGTGGTTTTCATTTCACAAAGATCAGCGAGCTTCAGCGGATACAGCCGAAAAGGCCGGTCCGGATAAAATTAAAGAGGACGGTCAAAGGTGAATACAGCTGGGAGCTTTCCGGCGATGACGCCGGTGAGATCCTGAAGGTGGACATGGAACTCAGAAAGGTGCTAAGGCCTTCGCAGGAACGGAAAAACCGCGGGGATGTCAACAGGTAAGCTTTACATTGTTGCCACGCCAATCGGCAATCTTGAAGACATTACTCTCAGGGCGCTGCGGGTACTGAAAGAGGTCGACGTGATCGCCGCCGAGGACACAAGACATTCCCTCAGGCTCCTGAACCATTACGGGATTTCCAGGCAGCTCGTCAGCTACTGGGGCGAAAAGGAAAAGGTGAGGGCGGAGGAGACGGTCTCACTGCTTAAGGCGGGAAAGAATGTGGCCCTCATTTCCGATGCCGGTACCCCCGGCGTGGCGGACCCGGGCAGCGTTCTCATAAGAAGGGCCTGGGAGGAGGGGATCAGGGTAGAACCTGTTCCGGGCCCCTCAGCCGTCATAGCCGCGTTGTCTGTTTCAGGCTTTTCAACGGAGGAATTCATATTTTGCGGATTCCTTCCCGCAAAACAGTCCCGCAGAAGGAAATTGCTTGAAGAGTTGAGCCGCGAGAAAAGGACGGTTGTTTTTTACGAGGCCCCTCACAGGATACTGGAATCCTTTGACGATATTGCGGAGATATTCGGCCGAAGAAGCACATTCCTCGTGCGTGAGATGACCAAGATGCATGAAGAGCTGATGAGGGGAGATGCCGCCGGCATCCGGGACAGGCTTGAAGGCTCCGTAACGGCGGGAGAATACGTAATTGTCATTGAGGGAAGGCGTGACGAAAAGAACCGTCCCGGCGAGGAGGCCCTGAAGGAAATCGAGTCTCTGATGAAAAAAGGCCTGGGACGGAAAGAGGCGGTAAAACGGGTGGCCGAGGAGTATGGCCTCAGCAGGAAGGAACTTTACGACAGGAGCCTCTCAGGCGCATAGCCCACATTATTCATAAACTTCGGGCATAGTACGACGGAACAAGGCGGGGCCGGGATTGATTCCCCGGCCCCATGCCTTTGCGCCGGCAAGACATTTATTCAATCCTGACCCGGATTTTCTTCTTCTCTTCGGCGGCCTTCGCCGTCTTCGGGAGGGTGATCGTCAGGACGCCCTTTCTGAAAGCCGCTTCGATTTTGTCCGAATCTACTTCAACGGAGAGGGGGACCGTACGGCTGAAGCCGCCGTATGATCGTTCCAGAAGATGATAATCGCGCCCCTTGTCTTCTCTTTTATCCTTCTTTTCTCCCTTTATCGTGAGGGAATCGCGATTAATAGAAACTTCGATGTCCTTCTCTTCCATCCCAGGGAGTTCGGCGGTCACCGTGACCTCCCTGTCGCTCTCGGACACATCGACCTTCGGACTGAAGGCGCCGGCAGGCATTTCAAAAGGCCGCAGGTCGAAACCGCTGAAGAAATTGTCGAAGAGGTTATTCATCTCCTGCTGGAGCAAGGAGAAAGGGCTCTCTTCGTCGTGTCTTACAGGGACACCCTTCTTCCTGAAAGACCATGGCACAAGATGTCTCATCGTCATCTCTATTCCTCCTTTTTCCGCTACGCTTCGGACTTCACCTCTATTTTTTTCGTTTTCATTTTTTCCGCCTTCGGAAGGACAAGTCTCAGTTCGCCATTCTTTACGGACGCCTGGATCCCTTCCCTGTCGATCTCGTCCGAAAGAGTAAAGACCCTCTGGTAGTCTCCGACACTGTATTCGGCTGCAACGAGTCTGTGATTTTCCGGTATCGAGGGCTCTACCTTTCCGTAGATGGTCAGCACGTTCTTCTCAAGGGTAATGTCGACGGATTTTTCGTCTACACCCGGCATGTCGGCTGTTACGACAATATCTTCCTTCCTCTCCAGGATGTCTACGGAAGGGGTATAGACCCTGGTCGCCCTTGTCCTTTCGACGCCGGTCTGGAGTTCGGCCTCTTTCTTCTGGACTTCCTTAACGGTATCAGTCATTATAATCACCTCCTATTCAGACCTTATCTCGATCTTTTTCGGTTTTTCAGCTTCGGCCCGGGGCAGGTCCACGGAGAGCACCCCTTTTGAGTAACGGGCATTTACCTTGTCAGTCTCGACATTGAAGGGCAGTTCCAGAGACCTGCTGAACTGACCGTACCATCTTTCCCTGCGGTGATACTGTTCATCTTCCTTCGTCTCCTCAGGCCTGCGTGAACCGCGCACCGTGAGGGTCTTGCCTGCGACGGAGATATTGATCTCCTCGGAAGCGATCCCCGCTATCTCCATAGTTGCCGTCGCCCTGTCGGCGGCGACCCACAGATTAACGGCAGGAAATTCTCCATCCGAAGGCGCCGCTGACCTTGCGAAGGCGCGGCTCATGCGTTCAAGTTCACGCCACGGGTCAATCTGTCGTCCGAATCTCTCAAAATCCGTCCATAACATAGCTTCTTCCTCCTTGCTGTTTTTTTGTGCAGTTAATTGCGAGAAATCTTCTCGTCACTCTTTGGTAGCAACGAGGATGCCAACTTGGGTCTGTACTAAATTCAACCAGTTACGGGTAGGCAGAGGCCGGACGGGGGGAAAAAGCGGACAAAATGTCCCGTTATGTCGGCCATCTTGTCCACGGGTGGACAAAATGGCCTGGAACATTTCCTCATGGGGAAGGCTTGTTGAGCTTTCTGCGAAGGGTGCGGACGCTGATGCCCAGCATTTCGGCCGCTCTTGTCCTGTTGCCTCTTGTCTTGTTGAGAGTTTCTCTTATAACCATTTCCTCAACCTTGTCGAGACTGGTCCCCACCGGAACGACGATATCAGAATCGGTCTGCGTATGCAGGGACGGCCGGCGTATCTCTCCCGTGTCTTCCAGATGAGGCAGGACATGGAAGGGGAAGATCTTCCTGGTATCGGAAGGAAGAAGTGTTGCAATCCTGGTCATGATATTTCTCAGCTCACGGACATTTCCTCTCCAGGGGAATATCTGCAGGAGGTGAATGGTCTCCGGGGAGAGAGCGGGGTAGGGCGGTTTGCGGCCCATCTCGGCAAATGCTCTTTCAAGGAAGTGCAAAGCCAGAAGGGGAATATCTTCTACCCTTTCACGCAGAGGCGGGAGATTCAGCCTGAGCACGTTGAGACGGTAATAGAGGTCTTCCCGGAAAAGCCCGTCTCTTACGGCCTTCTCGAGCTCGACCGCCGTGGCCCCAATGACCCTGACATTGACAGGGACAGGCCGTTCCGATCCTATGCGGTAGACCTTCTTCTCTTCAAGGACGCGCAGCAACCGCACCTGCAGCCCAAGCGGCATATCCCCGATCTCATCGAGAAAGAGCGTGCCATTGTCGGCCGTCTCGAACTTCCCTTTTCTTGTAGCATACGCCCCGGTAAAGGCGCCTTTCTCGTGACCGAAAAGCTCGCCCTCGATAAGGCTTTCCGGTATGGCGCCGCAGTTGATCGGTACAAAGGGTCCCTGAGAGCGGGGACTCAGCACATGAACGGCCCGTGCCACCAGTTCCTTGCCGGTCCCTGTCTCGCCCGAGATCAGGACGGTCTGGTTAGACACCGCCATTTCGGAAATGTTGGCCAGCGCCCTCCGCATGGCCGGGGAGCGAAAAATAAAATAGGGCTTCACCCGGGCCACTACCGGCTCGATTACGGCAAGGGACGTGCTGCCAGTGCGCGGCCTTCCGAGGTCGGTCCCGATCATTCCGGCAAACCTCCCGGCATCCACCGGCTTGCGGAGGTAATCGTCTACGATGAACCTGACGGATTCTTCGGAGCTCTCTACAAGA
Organism: Candidatus Sulfobium sp.; assembly: GCA_037381085.1. Taxonomy (GTDB): domain Bacteria; phylum Nitrospirota; class Thermodesulfovibrionia; order Thermodesulfovibrionales; family UBA6898; genus JARRRD01. The sequence continues at coordinate 2,644 of JARRRD010000064.1, read as the reverse complement.
TCGTAGTCTTCTTCGGTAAGGAGATAGAAGAGGGTCCCAGGATGGGCCGTCTTATAGTCCCTCACCATGCCGATAAGCCCTTCGTCGGCCATGACAAGAGATGCTGTAATTACGTGAATGTTGCCATGGGAAAGTATGGCAGCAGCATCCCTCTGGTCAGACGCCGTAAACACGCCGGCCCCGAACTTTTCGAGTGACAGTCTCAGCGACTCCGCGAATGAGACATCATGATCAACTACCAGCAGCGAAATGCCCGTTAAATCGGGTGTTCCGTTTGTCATCAGATCCTCCCGACGCAAATTTTAATTATGAAACAACGGGGAGGTAAATTCAAGAGCGTTTAGTGACTTCCAGAAAATGGCCGGCAGACCCTTCTATAGGGCTGCAGGGTGTCGCTACTAGACATTTTTCGCTGTCCCTTCCGGACTTTCCGGAGATTTTTCTCGCAACTGTAAGGTTTGGTAATGCGGGGAATTATCAGGGGTGCCGGCGGTCATTCATAAATAAGGGGAAAAAAGGCGCGCGACACCATCGAGGAGCTTTACGGGAATGTTGCGCCTGTTTACGGCGTCGAGTGTGACCCGTTCCGACCGCACTATTCCCGGTTCTATAAGCAGGTTGGTGAGGTCCGAAGCAAGTTCGCGGCTGTAACACTCAACATTGAACTCAAAGTTCAGCATGAGACTTCTGGGGTCCCAGTTGCCGGACCCGAACAGGACCCAGAGACCGTCCACGACCATAAGCTTTGTATGATCGAACGGCGCAGGAGAAAGCCAGATGCGGCATCCCTCTTCGATCAATTGAGCAAATGATGCCCTCGAAGCCCAGTGAATGAAGGGGAGATTGTTTACGGAAGGTAAAATGATGTCTACTGTTACTCCTCTCATGGCTGCGAGCCCCAGTGCCCTTATGAGGTCCTGATCAGGGAGGAAGTAGGGAGTCATGATCTGCACGGCCGATTTGGAGCACGCAAGCGCCCCCTGGACGGTCCAGAGCAACTTTTCAAAATCCTCATCAGGTCCGTCGGGGATGCCGCGCGCAGCTACCTTGCCACGAGGCTCAATTGCGGGGAACCATTTTTTCCCTTTCAGCAATTCACCTGTGGCAAAGTACCAGTCCTGGGCAAAGACGTCCTGGAAGTGGCCCACAACAGGTCCTTCTACGCGAAAGTGCAGGTCCTGAACGGGATGGCGCGGGTGGGCGCCGATTACGTGTCCGGAGCGTATGTTCATCCCGCCCGTAAAACCTTTCCGGCCGTCGATAACCAGTATCTTCCGGTGGTTCCTCAGATTCATAAACGGCATGCGCCAGGGCAGCACCGTCGGCATGAACCGGGCAGTCCTTATGCCGGCCTGTTTCAGGGAATGGTCCATAGGCGGCCAGGAATAACGCAATCCGACCGCGTCGATGAGGACCCGTACCTCGACCCCGCGGGAGGCGGCATCAGAAAGGGTCCGGAGGAAGGACTTGCCGGCCTCATCCCTGTCAAAAATATAGGTAGACATGGCAACGGACTTTTCGGCCTCTTCTATCGCCCTGATCATGGCCGGGTATGCCTCATCACCGTTGACAAGGGGAGAAACACTGTTACCTTCCAGGACCGGTTTTTGAACAATAACGTCAACCAGGCGCACAAGATCGGGATAATGATCGCCTGAGGGAGCGCCATGTGCGGGGACTTCTGTCGGCGCCGACCGGACGGACGGCGTGCCCGTGCGCCTCTTCCGTTCTCCGCGAAGCAACCGTGCCCGCCGTCTGATCCGGTTTATCCCAAGCAACAAATACAGAACGGCCCCGAAGACAGGCAAGAGCCATATAAGGCCCACCCATGCAACAGCGGCGTGGGTGTCGCGCTTGTACAGGATGACATGGCCGGAGGCCAGCAGGGCGATCAGCAGGACGAGTGTACTTGCGATATATGGCCAAATGTCAGCCATGTGTTCAAACATCGGCTGCCTGTATTCCTCCTCTGACGAAGTCTTTTCCGCGGCGCCGGTTTTGACGTGCAGGCGGATACTTCCGGCAGTATTTTGTTTTTGCCGCAAGGCTGCAAAGGTGACGGCGCGGATTATTGATATAAGATTACAATAAAACTCTCTTCCCTTCCACCTTGCCGGCGGACGGCAATCCTGGACGTCTGTTTTGCAGAAGTTTTGTTCTTGCGGTGGTGATGGATTAAAATATTCGAAAATGTTGTGAAGGAGCGGATATGTCAAAGGTCTACTTTGCCTCTGCGAGGTCCCTGAAATGGAAGTATGAAGACAGTATGCCGGGAAAGCTCGAAAGGCTGCTGAACGAGTTGGGCCTCATGCACTATTTCAGCCCCGACGAATGGGTCGCGGTAAAGACGCATTTCGGATCTGAAGGCGCGCACCGGATAGTGCGGCCCGTCTTTCTCAGAAAGGTGGTAGATTCCCTGCGGAGGATCGGGGCAAAGCCTTTTGTTACCGATACGGTGAGGATCAAAGGGCTCGACTACCTGGATGTGGCCAACCAGAACGGTATCAACCACCTTTCCCTGGGTGCGCCGGTGGTCCTGGCCGACGGGTTGTACGGGAACGACAACATCATGGTAAAGGCGGGGGAGGTCCTCGGGGAAGTCGCCGTCGCATCTCTGATTCATGATGTCCCTGCGATGGTCGTC
>JARRRD010000063.1:0-19058 GCA_037381085.1 Candidatus Sulfobium sp. | reverse complement strand
CCTGTCGGGATGTGTGCCGATCAATCTCAACGCCACAGCCCCGGCCTTGAGTTCGTCCTGGCAGTACTTCGCCCATTTCACCGGGTCGTCGGAAACCCCGTCATAGGGCTTCCGCACATTCTCCGGCCAGTCTGCGGGCGGTACATCCTGTACCTCAAAAGCGATCAGCGGACTGTTCGGAGTCGTCCCCTCGAAGGAATGAAAGGGCAGTACGTTCTCTCCGCCGAAGGTGACCTCACCCTCGCCCGTCCCGATGGTAACGGGATATACCTTTCCGGAATACGTCTCCTTGGTAGGTGTAAAAGCCATCTATAACCTCCTCTTATATAGTGAAGCGTAAGGAGTGAAGCGAGAGGAGGAAAGACCAGCCCGGCGTCTCTCTCCTGACTCCTTTCTCCTTACTGTTTTACATTTCCAGATAAGAATGCGCGTACAGCGTATTGCCCGTGATCACGTCTATCGTCTTCTTTATCTCTTCCATCTTGGCGGCGTCTGCGATCTCTTTTCCGGCCATGACATCGTCGAACAGCTTCTTTTCATCCATGGCTTCGGCCATCTCCCTTGCATCGGCGATTGCCGCTGTCAGGCCTGCATTCATAAGCATCAGGAAGTAGTATTTATTCAGAACAGGTCTCACGTGCTTGGGACAGCCGTTCGAAATATTGCTCAGGCCGACAACAGTCTTCATCGGCGGGTCGTTAATCTCCTGAAACATCCTTACCGCGTCGATTACCTTCACTGCCTGATCCTGGGTAGTTGCTATCTGAAGGACGAGGGGGTCCAGATATAAGTCTTCCAGAGGCACCCCGTATTCCATCGCCCTCGCCATGATCTCCGCCGCTATTCCGCACCTCTCCTCGGCATCGGCGGGAAGCCCGCCCTTCCCCACTGTAAGACCGATGACCTGTGCGTTATATTTTGCTCCCAGTTCGAGAATCGGAAACCTCTCGGGGTCGTTCGAAGTCGAGTTTATCAACGGCCGCCCCCACTGGTTGTTATGGATCTTCAACCCTGCCTCTATTGCGCCTGCGTTCGTCGTATCCAGACAGACGGGAAGGGGGACGACTTCCTGTATCGCCGTAACCATCCACTGCATCAGATCCTCTCCGCCGTCCTCCGCGGGTCCGATGTTGGCGTCGATTATGCCGGAACCTTCTTTCCACTGCCGGGTGGCTATCTCCTGGATCGGCCCCTTGTCCTTCTTCATCATCGCTTCTCTGACTCGCTTTGCTATAATGCTCAACTTCTCGCCTATTATCAGCATTTCCGGGGGCTCCTTTCGTACTAAGATTAGGTGGAAGCGGAAACTCCTGAAAGCTTTCCGACAAAATCCAATTAAAGTTAGAAAAAATAACATATTTTCAATATAAAATAAAGAGTTTCGCTGATTTTATTAATTTATAAGGGCATAAGCGATAACAAAAAGCCGCGCGAAAAGGCGTAAAATCGGGGAATTGACCTCACTGGGGCGGAGGCGGCTGAACACGCTGAAGTCCTTTTCAGGAGAGGTTTGTGACCGGCTCCGGCAAATTTCAAAACAAGAGAAGCAAATCACAAATGGGCTTATCCGGTTTATACAGAGTTCATATAATCTGTCATTCCGGCCTGTCCGGAATCCTTCTCGTAAGAAAGATTCCCGACGCCTGCCTTCCGGTCGGCAGGCAGGGCTGTGGGGAGATTTCTTATCAAATAGCTATAACGAAAGGCGTTTCAGCAAAGGCGGCGGCCGGGCGGGAAATTAAAAGCGCCGGACCGATCAGTCAACCACCCTCAGCATTTTCCAAAAGGGCATACCGGGTACCTGCAGACGTCGCATTTCAGACACAGGCCCCCGTGTCCCAGTTCGGCCAACTCCCTCCTGCCTATCCTTTCCCCCGCCAGTATCCGGGGAAGGATCAGATCGAAGACGGTCATCTTGCTGTACATTCCGCAGGCCGGTATGCCGAGAACAGGGATCCTCCACGAGGAATCACGGGAATCCGGGCACGAAGCCGGCAGGAAGCCATTCTGTCCTTTTCCCGGTCCCTTTATATAAGCCACAAGTACCATCGCACCCGGCAGCACTGCCGAACCATACGTGATTTCCCTGGCCCCGAGCCGCCTTATGGCAAACCGCGTGACATCGTCGGGATCCACGGACATGCCTCCGGTCGTAATGAGCAGATCGGCGCCGGCCCCGATCAATTCCCTGAGTTTCTTTTCTATAAATGATTCATCATCAGGCGCATAATGCAACCCTACGATCTCGCCGCCGAAGGATCTTACCTTGTCCCTGATGACGGGCGCAAAGCAATCCCTTATCCTTCCCGAGAAAACTTCATTCCCCGTTATCACGACCCCTGCACGGGGCCTCCTGATCTCCTTGACGTGTATGACCTTGCCGGCCTTCCTGCCGATCCCGGCAGCCCTGCCGATTACATCCCGTTTGACAACAAGAGGGATGGCCCTCGTCCCGGCAATGGTCTGTCCCTTCCTTACGATCGTCGCATCGTGGAGCGCAGCACACATCACATCGCCAAGAAGATTGAACTCGAGGAGCGCTTCTCTGTTTATCCTCAGGAGTCCGTCCCTGGAAGCCAGGATCGTTATCTTTCCTTCCTTCGGCTCGCCCTTTATCTCGACCCCTTCCCCCATCAGGGCCTCCGCCAGCGCAAAGGCCGCCTCGTCCTCATGCATCTCGTCCTCGGTTATTTTCAGGACGAAGAGATGCTCCTTGCCGAGCCTCTGCAGGTGACAGACATCTTCCTCCCTGACCACATGTCCCTTCCTGAACGCCCTCCCCTTGAACTCGTCCTTTCTTATTTCGGTAACGTCATGTGCAAGTACAGTACCGACAGCCTCTCTTACCGGAATGGTCTTCGTTCCTTTTCCCCTGCCCGCGCCTTCATCATCAATCCCGCACATACAACTCTCCTGTTAAAGAGTTACCGATGTCACACTCCTTCTGCGCCATATCCGATTCAAATTCTATCATAAGAAAGGATGAATTTCAGCAACGTTGGGGAATGATAACCGGGACTCACAGTGGAATATCCATTTATAGGACAATCTCCCCCCGCCCCTCTTTGCCAAAGAGGGGCGTATTCCGGGAGTGCGCCCCGAAGAAAGTCTCCGTGCAAAGTCACTTCGACCTCCCTTTGGCAGAGGGAGACCAGGAGGGATTTTCTGATAAGTAAACTCTTCCGCTGGAGGAGAGCATCGACCTTTCACGCCCTCGGGTGATATTTCTTGAAAACCTTCTTTACCCTGTCCGTGGTGACCTTTGTGTATATCTGTGTGGTTGAAATGTCGGAATGGCCGAGCATCTTCTGCACTGACCTCAGGTCGGCCCCGTTTTCGAGGAGATGTGTGGCGAAACAGTGTCTCAGGGTATGGGGCGACAGCTCTATCCCGGCTTTCCTGCCTATCGCTTTCAGGGTCTGCCAGAACCTCTGCCTGGTCATGGGGCCGCCCCTCCTGGTGACAAAGAGATAAGCAGACCGCCTCTTCCCGAGTATCACGGGCCGCTCTTCGCTGATATAGATCTTTACCTTCTCTACAGCCCTCGCATTTACCGGCACCACCCGCTCTTTGGAACCCTTGCCCATAACCCTGATAAACCCGGCGTCGAAATTAATGTCGCCCATTTTTATGGATGTAAGTTCGCTGACCCTCAGACCGGAAGAGTACATCAGTTCAAGCATGGCCGAGTCTCTGACGGCCGTTCCGCCTGCCGGCTCGGCCGCAAGCAAATCCATCACGTCCGCGATACTCAGCGCCTTCGGCAGCCTTTCCCATTTTTTCGGGCTCTGAATGTTTTCAGCGGGGTCCTCCTCGATGATATCTTCGACAAGCATATACTTGAAAAGCGCCTTTATGGACGAGAGATATCTGCCGACACTGGACATTGAATAGCCACCGTTGACCAGCGTCTCAAGAAAATCCACAACGTCGGCCGGGGAAGCCGACACAGGGTCACGCCTGCTTTGTTTCAGAAATTCGCTGAATTTTTTCAGGTCCGAAGAATAGGAGTCGAGGGTATTTCTTGCGAGGCCCTTTTCTACTGAAAGATATGTAAGAAAGGCGTCAAGCGACTCCACAGGCGAGGTATTCCTCGATACCGGTCGAGTGTCTCAGCTTCTCATAAAAAACAGAAGCCATGTCCATGAGGTTGACCGTGTCTTCCCTGTTATATTTTATCAGCCTTTCGAGCGACTCGCTGGAACCCCTCCGGGCCAGTTCCCAAAGTTTAACGGCGTCGTAGCCATCGAGTCCCCTGACGCTCTCCTCCCTTTCGATCCCGAACTCGTGTTCCAGTCTCTTGAGTCCTCCCCTGAAACCGAGCCTCCTGGCTGCAAAACAGAGGTCGAAATGGGGGATGTCAAATCTGAGCCCGTGGAAAGACCTCAGCATGAAGGGTACGTCAAAGGCGGCACCGTAAAAAGTCACAAGACATTTGTATCTTGAGAGTTCACTGTTAAGCCTTTCGGCGCTCAGGTTTTCGCCCCTCACCAGACACTTGTAATCAAAGCCGTCGTAGAGCCCCACGCAGGTGACATATCCTCCGGAGTCAGGCTGATAGCCGTTCGTCTCGATGTCGAGACAGACCGCATGGTCTTTGAAGATATCGAAGAGCCGCCAGTGCTCCCTCCGCTTGATACGCCGGGCGAAGTACCTGGCATTGCCCGCCTCCAGCTCGTCTCTGTCATGGGCCAGATTATCATCGAACTGCCTCTTCCTCTCGTGGCTGAATCCGAGAAGCTCATCGACCCCGGCAAAGTCTTCCCATGTGAGGATCCCCTGGCGCCAGAGCCTGCGTTCAAGTTTCTCCCCGATACCGTCAAGGATACAAAAAGTATTTCTTATCATAGACTTTCCAGTTTCCTGCAAGGCCCGGTCCTCATGACCATGCATTTACGAATTTCCTTATTATACGGAATAGTGGAGTTCCATTGCCACAAAGGCCGGACTGGTCGGCATAGCGGACTTCGGCCGCGTCCTCCATGCAGGACCCTGAAAGTATGAGAATGGACTAAAACAGGGGAAACATGGCAAGAAAATCATCTCTTATCACAGTTCGAAGGCGGCGTAAAAGAGGTATGCCTGCTTTTAATGCAAATCTGAAAAGACGCGGGGCAGATTACAGTCCGTCGCAGGCCGGACCTTTTGCCTCCTCCTCCACGATCACATCCGATTTTATATGCAGTTCTCTGAGCTGTTTCGGATCGACCGTCGAGGGGGCTCCCGACATCATGCAGAAGGCCTTCTGGGTTTTGGGGAAGGCGATCACGTCCCGGATCGACGAGGCCCCGGCCATTATCATGGCCAGTCTGTCAAGACCGAGCGCTATTCCGCCGTGCGGTGGAGCTCCGTACTGCAGGGCGTCGAGCAGAAAACCGAACTTCACCCTGGCATCTTCGTCCGTAATATTCAGTACCTCGAACATCCTCTTCTGGACATCCTGCCTGTGTATACGGATGCTCCCTCCACCAATCTCATATCCGTTGAGCACAACATCGTAGGCCTTCGCCTTTAACGATGAAAGCATGTCCCTGTCGCCCACATTGCCGGCCACCATCTTCTGGACATCGCCGTCCATGGGTGACGTGAAGGGATGATGCATCGCCTGGAACCTCCCCTCTTCCTCATCCCATTCAAGGAGGGGGAAATCGGTAATCCAGAGGAACTTGTAACCCGACTGAATCAGCTTCAGCCTTTTCCCCAGTTCGAGTCTCATGCGGCTCAGGACATCATATACCACCGAAGTCTTGTCCGCCACAAACATCATGAGGTCGCCGTCTTCGGCTTCCAGCCTGTCGGCCATGCCCCGAAGGACATCCTCAGGAAAGAATTTGGCTATCGGGGACTCAAAACCGCTCTTCACCTTTATCCAGGCGAGGCCCTTCGCCCCGAATGACTGTGCTCCCGCCGTAAGGGTGTCTATCTCCTTCCTCGAAAGACCGGCCATGCCTTTCCCGTTTATCGCCTTGACCTTTCCCCCGCTGCCCAGGGCATCAAGAAATACCTTGAAGGTGCCTTTCTCCGCGAGGTCGGCCATGTCCTTCAGTTCGAGACCGAACCGCATGTCCGGCTTGTCATTGCCGAAACGTTCCATCGACTCCCGATAGGTCAGCCTCTGGAAAGGTGCCTCTATTTCCACGTCGAGAACATCTCTGAAGAGCTTCTTCATGAGCCCCTCCATGAGGACCAGAAGGTCCTCCCGGTCGACAAAGGACATCTCGAGGTCAAGCTGGGTGAACTCAGGCTGGCGGTCCGCCCTGAGGTCTTCATCCCTGAAACACTTCACGATCTGGAAATATTTCTCCAGACCTGCAACCATCAATATCTGTTTGAAGAGCTGCGGCGACTGGGGCAGTGCATAAAAATGTCCGGGATTGAGACGGCTTGGAACAAGATAGTCACGGGCCCCTTCGGGAGTCGATTTGGTCAGCATCGGCGTCTCTATTTCAAGGAAACCCCTTTCATCGAGATAGTCCCTCATCGTTTTCGTTATACGGTGCCGCAGTATGAGGTTACTCTGCATCTCCGGCCTTCTCAGGTCCAGATAACGGTATTTAAGCCTGAGCGCCTCTCCGGCTTCCGCCGCTTCCTCCATGGGAAAAGGCAGGGGAGAAGCCTCATTGAGCACTTCCAGTTTATCGGCGTACAGCTCCACCATGCCCGTAGGGAGTTCGGGGTTCTCGGTGCCTTCAGGCCTCTTCCTCACCTCTCCGGAGACGGATATCACAAACTCCGACCTGATAGCGTGCGCCTTTTCATGGGCGCCGGCCGCCACGTCGGGACTGAATACGACCTGGCATATGCCACTCCTGTCCCTGAGGTCCACAAAGATAAGACCTCCGTGGTCCCTCCGTCTGAATACCCAGCCGGCAACGGTCTTCGAGGAGTTTATGTCTTCTTCCCTGACATCTCCACACCCTTTATCACGAATCATGCGTCCTCCTCCTGCGAAATACTTTTCCCGACCTCTCGTTACGTAGCATCACGTCTTATCTTCTCGATCTCCGCCGGCGTGAGGCGTCTGAGAGCCCCCGGCTTCAGCGGACCCATTTCAAGCCCGCCTATGCGGATTCTCATGAGCCTGATGACCTGATGGCCGACCCTTTCGAGCATCCTCCTGATCTGTCTCTTCTTACCCTCCGATATTGTCATCTCGATCCAGGAATTATGTTCGCCTTTCCGCAGCCTCTTGACCTTCGCCGGGGCAGTCACGGTCCTGTCGAGTCTTATGCCGGTCCTAAGCTTGGTTATCTCCTCTGCTTCCAGCACCCCCTTGATCTTCACGAGGTAGGTCTTGGGTATCTTTTTCGAAGGATGGAGCACCGAATGAGCAAAGTCGCCGTCGTTCGTCAAAATGAGCATTCCCTCCGAGTCGTAGTCCAGACGGCCGACGGGGAAGACCCTCTGCTTCACACCCCGCAGGAAATCGCTTACTGTGGGACGTCCTTCAGGATCGCTCAGGGACGTAACTACTCCCCTGGGTTTATTAAAAATAAAGTATACCTTCCTCTCGGGACTGACCAGCAGTTTTCCGTCGACCTTGATATGGTCCGTCGCGGGGTCGGCCTTCATCCCGATAACCGCCCCCTTCCCGTTCACCGTCACGCGCCCCTCCATGATAAGCTCCTCCGCCTTCCTGCGGGAAGCCACGCCCATATCGGCCATAATCTTTTGCAGCCTCTGCTCCATAAGGTATAAATGATAACATACCTGCTTTGAGCGATTCTCCATTCTGTCATTATGTCCTGGCTGGAATCCCTCCGGTTTTTTGGGAAGGATTACAGTAGCATTGCGCTTACTTTTTTGATGGAATTCGCTTCCCTCACCCTGCCCTTTTCCCGCCCGGGCAGTCGGAGAGATTCCGGACAAGCCGGAATGACAAGAAAGCTAAAGAAAGTGATCTCGTACAGAAACCCTAAATACTGGGGTTGTGCGACCCATTCTCCTTTATTACGGGGGGAATTACCAATTTCCAGCTATTACAAGGAGCGGTGGGAATTAACAATTCGCCTCACCTCATTGCAGTTTGTCATTCCGGCTTGTCCGGAATCCTTCTTCGTCTTCCTATGGAGAAGCACTGAATGATAAACCGGACTTTTCGATTGATAATAAAAGGGTCAAGAAAGCACAAAATAAAGGGCATGCTGAAAACAGCATGCCCTTACGCCTTAGCAGGCCGGACCGGCCTAGCATCCTCTCGGGCTTCAGCCCCCGCCTGAAAATATTCTGCTCGTCTCGTAAAAGCTGAGAGGCCCCGTTATCTTAAGCAGTTTCTCGCCGCACTTCGGACAGGGCTCGTTCTGCAGTTCAAGGTCGTTCTTCAAGACCGTTGCGAACTCGCTCCCGCACTTTTCGCATTTACACCTGTTATACATCTGGATCATCCTCCGTATGTTTTGTCCCAGCTAGTTTCACTGTTTCTTAATTATACCAAATCTGCACCTATAATTCACCTTCTTTTTGCTCCTCTTCCATCTCCTTCTCCATCTCGAATTCCTCCTCCCTCATGGGACAAATCCTATTCTTGAAAAATTCATAATAAAGCAAAGGCACTGCGAGGAGTGTCAGGGCAGTTGCGGCCACCGCCCCGAACATCATCGAGATGGCAAGGCCCTGAAAGATCGGGTCGAAGAGCATGACGAAAGACCCGACGACAACCGCGGCAGCCGTCAATATGATTGGCCTGAACCTCACCGCACCCGCTTTTATGAGTGCATCTTTCAGCATGCCGCAGTCCCTCCACTCCATCTGGACAAAATCGACAAGAAGGACGGAATTCCGGACGATGATACCCGCCAGCGCGATGAAGCCGATCATCGAGGTGGCGGTAAAGAAGGCGCCGAATATCCAGTGCCCCGGCAGGATGCCCACAAGTGTCAGCGGGATGGGCGCCATGATGACCAGAGGTGTCAGGAAATTTCTGAACCAGGCGACCACGAGGATGTAAATAAGGATCAGGACCGCCCCGAAGGCGATGCCGAGGTCCCTGAACACCTCATACGTTATCTGCCACTCACCGTCCCACTTCATGGAATAGCGATCTGTAAGCCACGGCTGGGAGGTAAAATACTGCTTCAGCCTGTATCCGCCGGGGACAGCGATCTTCCCGATCCTGTCCTTCATCTTCAGGATTGCGTAAACGGGGCTCTCGGCGCCTCCGGCAACGTCCCCGATGACGTAAACCACGCTCTTCAGGTTCTTATGATAAATCGTCTTGTCCTGTATTCCTTCCCGGACCTTCACGAGCTGAGAGAGGGGAATGAAGGCCCCCGATGACGACGGCACAGAGACTTCCTGCAGCGAGGCCAGGCTCGAACGTTCCCGGAGCGGGGCCCTCAGCAGGATCTCGACAGGCTCTTTTTCCCTGTCGAAATGAACTAGACCCACCGGCATCCCCCCCAACACGGTCTTCAGTGTTTCCGAAGCGGCTTCCGTGGTAACCCCGTTCTGCGCCGCCTTTTCCCTGTCCACGTCCAGAACGAATTTCTTTTGATCGGCCTCCACATACCAGTCCACGTCGACCACTCCTTTGGTGTTTTCAAAGATATGTTTTATCTTGCGGGCCACATCGATCCTGCCCTTCAGACCGGGCCCGTACACCTCGGCAACAAGGGTGCTCAGGACGGGGGGACCCGGAGGTATCTCGGCGATTATGACCTTTGCGTTATACCTGTCGCCGATCTTCTTCAGGAAGGGTCTGATCCTCTTTGCGATGGAGTGGCTCTGGGCGCTCCTCATTCACTCGCCCATGTCCCTGGCCAGTGATGCGCTCTCCTCCAGCGTCACGCCTGCCGGCAGGTTCACTATTACCTGGAGTTCGCTCTTGTTGTCGAAGGGGAGCATTTTCAGCTCAACGGCCTTCAGCGGAATGAGGAGAAGGGCAAGGCCGAGCAGGAGAAGCACGATGCCGAGGGCGGAGGCGCGCTTCCACTTGTTGTCGATGAGCGGCCCCAGCATCCTTTCATAAAGTTTGTGCAATGTCTTCCCTTCCTCCTTCTCCTCGCCGCCCTTCCCTTTAGTCCTGACACCTTTGAGGACAAGATAGCTCATCCAGGGACTGACGATGAAGGCGATCAGGAGAGAAAATATCATGGCCGCCGATGCGCCCACAGGGATAGGCCTCATGTAGGGACCCATGAGCCCACGCACAAAGGCCATGGGCATCAGGGCCGCGATGACGGCGAAGGTCGCCAGGATCGTGGGATTCCCAACCTCGTCTACGGCCAGGACGGCGGTAAACCTGCTTATCCTGTGCATCTTGAAGTGCCTGTGGATATTTTCGACGACCACGATGGCATCATCGACCAGGATTCCTATGGAAAATATGAGGGCAAAAAGGGTCACCCTGTTCAGGGTATATCCGTAAAGATAATTGATGAGAAGGGTCAGGGCCAGTGTCACCGGCACAGCCACGGCAACGACGATCGACTCCCGCCAGCCCAGTGCCAGAGCAATCAGTATTATGACCGAGATCGTAGCGATAAGAAGGTGTTCGAGAAGTTCGTTCGATTTTTCTTCCGCCGTAGCCCCGTAATTCCGTGTCGTAGTGACTTCGATCCCGGAAGGTATGATAGTCCCTTTCAGGGCGTTGATTTTCCGTATCGCATTCTCGGCTATTACAGTTGCGTTGGAACCCTTCTTCTTGGCCATCGTTATGGTCACGGCCTCGTAACGGCCGGACTTGGAATATTTCGGGCTGATACCGGCCGCCCCGGCCTGGGGGCCCAGTCCCATAAAGACGTAATCGACGGGCTCCTCGGGCCCGTCCTTTACGTCCGCCACATCCCTCAGGTATACGGGCTTTCCATTATAGACCCCGGTTACGAGCTTTCCGATTTCATCGGCGTTCCTCAGGAAGGCCCCTGTATCAACAATATACTCTCTGTTTTCCGAAGAAAACTTCCCCGACGGAAGAATAAAGTTCGCCTTCCGGAGCGCCTCTGTAATCTGGAAGGGAGAGGTGTGGTAGGCCCTCAGCCTGATGGGATCGAAGACAACCCTCACCTGCCTTCTCTGCCCTCCGATAACACTCGTTTCGGAAACATTCTTGTCCTTCTTCAACTCATTACATACCTCCACGGCGACGCGCCTGAGTTCGTATCCGTGGTATCTGTCGCTCCAGAGAGTAAAGGTGGCGATGGGCACATCGTCTATCGATTTAGGCTTCACGAGGGGCTGGGAAACACCGGGCGGAATTATATTGTAATTCGACATGAGCTTGTCATAGAGCTTTACCAGGCTGGCCTCCATGTCCTCTCCCACCTCGAACCTGACGATGACCAGACCCATGCCCGGCTTAGCAATGGAATATACGTACTTGACGCCCTTTATCTCCCACATCAGCTTCTCAACGGGACTGGTGACCCTCTCCTCCACCTCTCTTGCAGAAGCCCCGGGATAGGCGACCATTACGTCTATCATCGGCACAAGTATCTGGGGCTCTTCCTCCCTCGGAGTGGAGATGACAGCAAAAACGCCCAGGATCAGAGCGGCGAGCACAATCAGCGGCGTAAGCTTCGAACTGATGAAAGCCCTGGCGATCCTTCCGGCTATACCCAGGTCATTCATGCGGCAGTTCCTGTTCTATTTTCGGTTGCATCAAAAACCTTGTTCCTGTCTTCATCATTGCTGACAATATAATTAACAATAAACAGAAAATCTCCCCTTCCCCCTCTTTTCCAAAGAGGAGGATTATTCTCTGAACGAGTCTTTGTGCGGAGTCGCTTTGCCTCCCTTCGGCAAAGGGAGGTTAGGAGGGATTTCATAATTCGATGTCCTCATCTTACATCGACTTCTCTCTCCCCGAATCCGTTCCAACATACAACCCGCCGTCGACGGCTTTCTCCACCCCTCCAACGACCACCCGTTCGTCAGGTTTGAGGCCGGAAAGCACTTCGACTCTGTCACCGTAGGACTTCCCAACCCTTACCAGAGTGTACTGAATGACGTCGTTCCCGCCCACGGTATACAGGCCGGTCAGCTCTCCCCTCTCGACAATCGCCCCGGCCGGGACCAGGAGGACTTTCTTCTTCCCAACCGGAATGGAAACGCGGCCATAAAAACCGTTTCTTATGCCTTCTCCCTTCAGCGCTATCTTTACGATAAAACTCCTGCTACCGGGGTCAACAGAAGGGACAACTTCAACAACCTTCCCCTTGAAACGCCTGTCCAGGGCGCCTATGAATACATACGCCTCCATTCCCCTTGTTATCCGTCCCGCCAGGGTCTCGTTTCCCTTTATCTCTATCCTGTAAGACGAATCGTCCTCGATACTCATTAGCGGAGTCCCCGGCACGGCCATACTGCCGGCGTCTGTCTTCTTGTTCGTCACAATCCCCGCGGCAGGAGAGGTCACCCGTCCGAATCCCTGATAAACCTCCGCCTCCCTGAGCATTGCCCCGGCCCGCCGTACGCCCGCCTCCGCCCTTTCAAGATCGATGTCGGCAACCTTCTTCCTGGTCTCAATCTGGTCCAGCTCCTGCCCGGAAAGCGCCTTTTCGTCATAGAGGTTCTTATATCTCCTGTACGTAACGTCGACAAGCGCCCTGTTCTCCCTGGCGGCGTCCAGCGCCTTCTTTGCCTCTTCATAGCCCTCCCCCGCCGCCGCCACCTTCTCGCGTATGTCCCTGTCGTCGATTGTCAGAAGAAGCTGTCCGGCGCGGACCCTGTCACCATCCTTCACTTTGAGTGACGTGATGGTCCCCATTATCCTGCTTGAGACAACACTGACCGCCCTGGCAATGACGGTCCCGGATGTTTCATAATATTTATCGACCTCAGTGGGCCGCATAGTCTCCACTTTTACTCCTGTGATCCGCTCCCTTTTAACTTCAGAGACTCCCGGTTTCACCTTTTTTCCACAACCGCCAAGGAAGAGCACGAAGGCGAGGACAACCACCGGGACCATGCTCAGCTTATTCAGGGCGAGACAAACCCTGCTCACTCTGTCATTCCGGCCAGTCCGGAATCTTTCCGTAAAAGAAGGATTCCCGACCTGCCTCCCGGACAGGCAGGCGCGCTTCACTTGCGGGAATGACACTTGGTTAATGGAGCTACATATATTTACAATTTTCATACAGGACTCCTCCGATCAAAAGCAAAGCCCTTCGCGCACAAAATTCAAGTTGCAAAAATACTCCGGAAACCCCTTCCGGGCTGTTTTCAGCGTTAGGGTACATTGCTATTTCTCCACCCCGAGGTCCCCGAGCAGTGTCCCGCTCTGGAACGCGAGATTCGCTATAGCCGTCAAATAGGCGCCCTGCCTTCTGACAACGTCGGCCCGTGCCGCATCGAGGCTGGTCTGTACATCGAGCAGGTCGACCATTGTGGAAAGTGAATTTTCGTATCTCTTGAGCACGAGCCGTCTGCCTTCCTCTGCCGATTTCAGTGCCGCCTTCGCAAGTTCCAGTCCTTTCCTGGATTCACCCACGCCAAGATATGCCTCGTAGACTTTGAACCGAAGCTCCTTCCTGAATCCGTCCAGATACTCGCCGGTTTCGGCGATCCTGTGCTTTGCCTTTTCCCTCTCATGCTCGCGTTTCGTGCCGTCAAAGAGGTTCCACCGGAGGAAGGCGACCAACTGCCAGCTGTCCCCCTCTCCCCCGAAGGGGCCCCGGTGGTCGTTCAACTGATACGTGCCTCCCAATCCAACGACCGGAATATATCCCGCATTCGCCATCTTCAACGCGTTCCTTGCATTCCCGTAACGCTCCTCAAGGGACCGCAGGTCTTTCCTGGCAAGGGCCTGCCCGTAATACTGAGCGAGGTCCCTGACCTCGAATGAAGGCCTCTCAGCCGTTACGTCCACGGATTCCGTCAGGCCGAGCATCAGCCCGAGGGCCCTCTTTGCAACTTCCAGGTCCTTTTGGGCAGACACCAGTTTCTCGTCTTCCGAAGACAGGGCAACCTGCGTCCTGAGAACATCGGAATAGAGCCCAAGGCTGTTCTTGTAACGCGTTTCCGCGATCCGGTAATGCTCCCTGGCATCTTCAATGCCCTTCTCGGCAACACCCACATAGGCCTTGGCAGTCTGAACCCCCAGGTACGTCCTGAATACGCGGAAGGCGATTTCTTCCTTCTTTCTGTCAAAGTCATCTCCCTTCGCAGTGACTTCCTTCTTAGCCATGTCGAGCGCTATGTAGGCCTTTGGGGCAAAGACCGCCTGTTCGAAGGAAAGACTCGTCTGGAAATCATTCACCGGTGACGGATTGTTCAGGGAGCCTATGGCAAAGTCCTGCTGGGTAAACCGCTCCTGGTTGAGTTTCGCCATGAAGGCATAGGTGGGATTGTCGGTCCTCATGTACCGCTCTTCAAAGGTAAGCCTGGGAAGCATCAGACTCCTGGCAATACCGACATCCTCCTTCTGTCCCAGCACGGACTCCCTGAAGGCGCGTATTTCGGGGTTGCCCTTAAGTGAATATTGAATCGCCTCCCTGAGCGTCATGACCCTGTCTGCCGCCGGAGCCGGAGAGAGACCGGCAACGGTGAATACAACAGTCAGGAACGTTATAAGGACAAACCGCCTGGGCATGGAGCTTATTCTCCTGCCATCTCCCGCGCAATCTTTCTTCTTTTCTTCTTCATAAAGTCGGAAAAAGTCTTCATGTCGCATTTGCCTGTCTTCTTCTGGAAGTCCTCGCACTCGCCCAGGGACTTCAGGTCTCCTGCTAGAATGCTATCAGATTTCAGGTGGCCCTTCAACAGACGCACTATGCTGCGGTTCACGGGCTTCATGTCCTTCTTGAGGGAATAAAAGACGAGCTTTCCTTCCTTCCTCTCCCTGAGAAAGCCGGCCTCCTGCAGGAGATGCAGGTTGCGGGACACAAGAGGCTGGGAGATGCCGAGCACACCCATGATCTGGCAAACGCACAACTCTCTCTTCGTGAGCAGCATCAGGACCCTCAATCGCGTGGCGTCCGACAGTAGCTTCATGACTTTTGCTAAGTTTGTCATCTTTTCATATAACCAGATGTTTATATGACATGTCAAGGTATTTTTGAAGAAAACAGAAGAGTTCCGGTGCACGACGATCTCAAAACTGATTCTGTCTCCGAATATTCAGTCTTGACGTTGCGAAGCGTCCCTTCCGGGATTTCCGAGGGATTTTTTTGCAACGGTAAGGTTAAGCTACAATGACTGTGTATGAAGAAGCTTGACTTTCATATCTCACAGGATGACTCGGGAAAGCGTCTGGACATTGCAGTTTCTGAAATTACCGGGCTCACCCGTTCGCGTGTTCAGCGGCTCATCGAACAAGGCATACTTACGGTAAACGAAAAGGCCGTCAAGCCCAACTATAAGACGAAACCAGACGACATCGTATACATAAGAATTCCTGAGGAAGAGGAGACTCTCACCCCGGAAAATATCCCGCTTGAAATCCTCTATATCGATGAATATGTTGCCGTCGTCAACAAGCCCGCAGGCATGGTTGTTTACCCCGGCGCCGGTCATGGCGGCGGTACCCTTATGAACGCCCTGGCTTTTCACAGCAGACAGCTCGCTTCCGTAGGCGGTCCGCTGAGACCGGGGGTTGTGCACAGACTGGACAAGGACACCTCCGGGGTCATGGTAGTCGCCCTCGACGATGGAGCGTACTATGATCTTGTCGGACAGTTCAGGAAAAGAACGATCAACAGAAGATACATCGTCCTCCTCCACGGATTACTGAAGGAGGATACGGGCGAGATATACCTTAAGATCGGCAGGTCCGCATCGGACAGGAAAAAGATGTCGACGAAGGCCAAAAGGGGCAAGGAAGCCGTAACGAGGTGGAGAGTTATAGAAAGGTTCGCCGCAGCAACCCTGATCGAAGCCCGCCTCGGCACGGGCAGGACGCACCAGATACGTGTACATTTCGCGGCCGTCGGACACCCTGTCCTCGGCGACAGGACATACGGAAAAAAGACGTTCGTTGATATAAACAGAAAGAAGATCGCCTTCCCCAGACAGATGCTGCACGCGGCACTGCTGGGTTTTGTCCATCCGGCGACAGGCGATTACATGGAATTTTCAAGCGCCCCGCCGGAAGACATGGAGGAAAAGATCGCGGAGTTGAGAGATATCAAGTCAGCTGTCTGACGGCCGTTCAAGCTTCGCTCTGATTTGACAACCACCCTTCCCTCTGCTACTTTTTAGATAGAAAAAAAGCTAAGGAGTCGGCGTGAATATAGGAATCATCGGCTCGGGGAACATGGGGACCGGCCTCGGAAAGATCTGGCTGGAAAAAGGGCACACTGTAATGTACAGCTTTTCGCACAGCCCGGAAAAGCTGAAGGCCCTCGCGGCTTCCCATCCAAATGCGCTTTCCGGCACCCCTGAGCAGGCCGTAACCCACGGCGATGTCATCCTCCTGGCGGTGGGATGGCAATCCCTGCATGACGCGATAACGGCGGCAGGCCCTGTCAGGAACAAGGTCCTGATAGACTGCACGAATCCCCTGAATTCAGATGCGAGCGCCCTCGAAGTCGGACTTACGACATCGGGCGGCGAAGAGATCGCAGGACTTCTCCCGGAGGCCAGGGTTGCGAAGGCGTTCAACACAGTCTATGCTGAAATATACCATTCGGATTCCAGGCTCTTCGGTTCCAGGATGCCGACGATGCTTTATTGCGGCGATGACCCGGAGGCCAAGAGAATCGTGTCGAAACTGATTATCGATGCCGGATTTGAGCCCGTCGACGCCGGCGCGCTTAAGAGTTCCCGTTACCTTGAGCCGCTCGCCATGCTGATGATCCAGCTGGGCGTTGTCCAGGGAATGGGTACGGACATAACTTTGTCTCTCATATGGCGCTGAAGACCGGATGCCGCCACCCGGGAAAAGCGAGTGGTCGAAAGCGTCTGGAGATCGGCAGTTCATGAGGAACATCGCCATTTTTGCTGCTCTCGCCCTTTTGGCAGGCTGCGCGACCTTCCATGCAAGACCCCTCACTCCTTCATCGACGGCCTCCGAATTCGAGGCACGGACCCTCACGGACAAAGGTCTTGAAGATTTCATCGGGAAGCACCTGAACGGGGAAGTCCGGCCATGGCCGCCTGCGACGTGGGACCTCGAAATGCTGACACTGGCAGCCTTTTATTATAATCCGGAGATGAGCGTGGCCAGGGCGAGATGGGAGACCAAAGAAGCGGACGTGATAACGGCAGGCCGGATACCAAACCCGAAGGCCGGGTTCATTCCGATGTATCACGGAAACCCCGGGGGGCTGCCCCCCTGGACGCTGACATTTGCCTTCGACATCCCGGTGGAGACAGCGGGCAGGCGTGGCTACAGGATTGCCGCCGCAAGGCATCTCTCCCTCGCCGCCCTGCTGGAGATCAATAATGCGGCATGGCATATAAGAAGCCGGCTGAGGCGGCGATTCCTTGCGCTTTACGGCATCCTGCAGAAGAAGCGCCTGCTGGAAAAACAGAAGCTCGTATTGTCAGACATAGTGGGGCTTTACAGGCAGCGCCTTGCCGCAGGCGAGGTATCGAGCTTCGCACTCACATCGTCGGTCATTGAACTCGACAAGACCGTCCTCTCCCTTTCATCCGCAAAAAGAGAAGCTGCGCAGGCATGGCAGGGCCTTGCCGGCTCGATAGGACTGCCGGCCGGTTCGTTAAACGGAGTGAATATCTCATGGGACGGCATGGAACGGGTGAATGCAGCCTTATACTCTCCCCTGGTGAGACGGCAGGCGCTTCTTGGCAGGACCGACATTCACGCGGAGCTGGAACAATACGAGGCCGCCCAGTCGCAGCTGCGCCTCGAAATAGCAAAACAGTACCCCGATATCAACCTGGGACCGGGCTACTCCTGGGACCAGGGAGATAACGAGTGGTCCCTGGGGTTAACAGTCATAGCGCCGCTTTTCAATCATAACCAGGGTCCTATTGCCCGGGCACGGGCGCACAGGAAGGAGGTCGCGGCGCAGTTTAAGGCCCTCCAGGCGAGGGTTATAGGAGAAATCGATGCCGCCTTCCGAGGTTATGAAGACTCCCTGAAGGACCTTCGGGCCGCCGACTCCATCCTTGCGGGCCTGCACAGACAGCTCGAAGCCGTAAAATACAGACTGGGCGCGGGCCTGGCCGACAAGCTCGCCTTGTTGAATGCAAGGCTTGAGATCGTAAGAGCGCAACTTGCCCGGCTTGACGCTCTCATTATCGCACAGGAGTCAGTGGGAAGACTGGAGGATGCCGTGCAACGGCCGCTTAACAGGCAGGATATTTTCCCTGAGAAGGCGGTTTCTTACAAAGGGGTAAAAAGATGAAAAAAGCGGGAATCAAAGGATTTATCGCGGCACTTATTTTTGTCGCGGCGGTGCTTGCAATAGCCGATCCAAAGCCCGGCGCCCGGGCGTCGGTTTACACGGTAACCATATCCAGCGAAGCCCAGGAGACGGACGGCATAACGACGGAACTGCTGAAACCGCGCAGACATCAGATGAGAGTGGCAGCCTATGGAAGGGTCCTCGACCCTGTCGGAATCAACGACTCGCGCAGGATCTATGTTGCTGCAGCGGCAGGCCTTGAAAAGGCGGAGGCCGCCCTGAATGCGTCGGAAAAAGAGTATGCGCGGATGAAAACCCTTAATGCAAAAGCAAAAAACATCTCGGACCGGGCGCTTCAGGCCGCCGCGGCGCAGCTTGCCGCCGACAGGGCCGACGCTGCTGGCGCACGTGGAGAGCTGCAGTCGGCAAAAGATGAGATAAGCCTCAATTGGGGTACCGCTCTCTCGGGATGGATATTCGATTATTCACTGCCGCTGCAGAGAGTACTGGCGGCAAAGGACGTCCTGATACAGATTACCGTCCCCCCCGCGCTTCCCATTCAGGTAATCCCGAAGAAGGTAAGGATAGAGCCGCCAACAGGCGGCGAGGTCTCCGCGAACTTCGTCTCCCGAGCCGCTGCAGCCGACCCGAAAATACAGGGGATAAGTTTCATATACGTTGCCCCCTCCCGCTCCGGCAGACTCCTCCCCGGGATGGACGTGATGGCCGAGATACCCACAGAACAGGTCCGCACCGGTTTTTTGGTGCCGCTTTCGGCCGTCGTATGGCTACAGGACAGGGCGTGGG
>JARRRD010000062.1:32606-35251 GCA_037381085.1 Candidatus Sulfobium sp. | reverse complement strand
TCCCCTTCTGACGAGCGACCGCAGCAGGAAGCGTCTGCTCATCTGGAGCAGCCTGAAAGTCAGCTCGGGCCGTCGCAACGCAAACTTCGCGGCCGACCTCAGGTGTTTTCTTTCTCTGTCCGTCCTCGCCAGAAGCTGCCGGCCCCGGTACATCGCCCCACTCACGTCAACGCCAAGAGGGCAGGCCGATGTACAGGCCCCGCAGAGGATACAACTGAATATCCGTTCATTCAGGAGATGCGATGGGCCGGCCTCTCCCGACATGAGGGCTCTGAGCAGCATGATCCTTCCCCTGGCCCCCATAGGCTCCACGGGCTCCTGATCATGCGTCGGGCAGACGGCCTTGCAGCTTCCGCAGCGCACGCATTTCGAGAGGTCTTCAAGGTATGGTGACAAGTCTTCGTTCATTTGGCCCGGATACTCCTGATCATAATCGGACGTACATTAATAAGAATATCTCCCTCATCCCCTCTTTACTAAAGAGGGGTATTATTTATCACTCCCTTTGGCAAAGGGAGGTCAGGAGGGATTTTATAATTCAGTAAGATGCTTATCCGGTTAATACAGAATTCATATAATCTGTCATTCCCGGGTCAGTAATCAGGAATCCATATCTCTGCTACTCACCCCTACCATCGAGCACCCTGTTCAGACTGCCACTCATGTATCCCTCAAGGTCGAGAGATACAAACTTGTAGCCGAGGGATTTCAGTTCCCGGGCAATCAGGTGGCGATTATCCTCGTTGAGCAGTATGTGCATATCCTCTTCTCTGACCTCGATGCGTGCGGTGCTGCCGTCGTCCCTTACCCTCAGCTCCAGCAGTCCCAGCCCTTCCAGAAATTCCTCAGCTTTTTCCACCCTTCTCAGCGCCGGTCCGTTTATCCTCCTGCCGTATGGAAACCTGGAGGACAGGCACGGGGATGAAGGACGATCCCATGTATCCAGACCGATTTCCCTGGACATTGCACGGATGTCGGCCTTGGAAAAATTGCATTCGGCAAGCGGGCTCCTTACCCCGTGGTGTTCGGCTGCCTTCCGGCCGGGCCTGTAGTCACGGAGATCGTCCGAATTAGTTCCGTCAAAAACGAACCTGTAGTGTCCGTCCAGCGCCATCGCCGTCAATTTCCCAAACAGTTCGTCCTTGCAGTAGAAACAGCGCTCGGGTGGATTGTTTGCAAAAGCCTCGTTCTTCAGCGCCTCGGTCCTGATAATGCGCTGTTCCATGCCGAGTAGCTCCGCGAAGGCGACAGCCCGCTCCCTGTCTCTGGCCGGAAGCGTTTCGGAAACGGCGGTCACGGCCAGTGTCCTTGTCCCGGCAGTCTTCAATGCCTTCAGGAGGAAGGAACTGTCGACGCCGCCCGAGAAGGCCAGCACGGCGCTCCCGGCCCCCCGCAGCAGTTCCAGGAGGTCAGAGAATTTCTTTTCGGGCTTTTCTTCATTGCTCACAGGGAACTGACCTCGTAATTCTCCTGGTGCATCTTGTTGTCGGCGCGGATCATGACCTTGACGCCGTAACGGCTCTCCACATCCTCTATACCGAGCATCTCCTCGTCGGAGAGCATCTCTGCAACCACGGGATGTCCGGTGATGATGATTTTCTTGGCACCGTGCCGCGCCATCTTCTTGATGGACCGCAATATTTCATAGCAGAGGGTTTCGGGAGATTTCACAAACCCCTTGCCCTCGCAATAGGGGCAGGTGGTGCTCAGCGTCCTTCCGAGGCTCTCCCTGACACGTTTTCTCGTCATCTGGATAAGCCCCAGTTCGGATATGTGGAAGATGGTATTTTTCGCCCTGTCCTTTTTCATCGCCTCGATGAAGGCGTTGAAAAGCTTATCCCTGTTTTCCGGCCTGTCCATGTCGATAAAATCTATTATTATGATGCCGCCGAGGTTTCTCAGTCTGATCTGATACGCGATCTCCTTCACCGCCTCGAGGTTTGTCTTCAGTATGGTGTCTTCCAGACCCTCCTTCCCCACAAACTTGCCCGTGTTGACATCGATGACGGTCATGGCCTCGGTCTGGTCCACGACAATATATCCTCCCGACTTCAGCCAGACCCTCCTGCCGATCGCCCTCGATATATCGAGTTCGATGCCGAAGGCGTCGAATATCGGCTCGGTCTCTTCGTAAAGCTCGATCTTGCTGAGCAGCTTCGGGAAATACATGTTCACAAATTCGAGGATCCTGTTATATTCCTCCGATGAATCTATTATCAGCCGCTCCACGTCCTGGCTGAGCAGGTCCCTGACGCTCCTGAAAACCAGGTCGAGGTCGCTGTAAAGAAGTCCCCGCGCAGGCACCCGGTCCTTCTTCTCCTGAATGTTTTCCCAGAGAAGCAGGAGGAAATCGAGGTCTTTCCTGATGTCCTCTTCGGTCGAATCCTCACTGGCCGTCCTGATTATGAGGCCGTAGCCCGGCGGCCTGATCCCCTCGACAAAGGTCTTGAGCCTGTTCCTCTCCTCCTCGTTGGAGATCCTCCTGGATATCCCTATGTGGTCAACGTTCGGCATAAGGACGAGATACCTGCCCGGCAGTGTCACATAGGACGTGACCCTGGCGCCCTTGCTGCCTATCGGATCCTTGGAGACCTGGACAAGTATCTCCTGGCCCTCCTGTATGATATCCTCAATCGTCATTTCCG
>JARRRD010000062.1:4226-32542 GCA_037381085.1 Candidatus Sulfobium sp. | reverse complement strand
GTCCTTCTCCTCGTCCTCGAAAAGCGGCGCGTATTCATCGGTGTCGGCCCTGATATCAGCAACGTAAAGGAAGGCGGCCTTTTCGAACCCTATGTCGACGAAGGCGGACTGCATCCCGGGGAGAATTTTCACTATCTTCCCCTTATATATATTGCCCACGAGGCTTGCGTCGCGTTTTCGCTCGACATAGAACTCCACCACCTGTCCGCCTTCGAGCAGTGCGACCCTGGTCTCCCCCCTGGTAACATTGATCAGGATTTCGCTGTCCACACCTTTTCACCTTCCAGCGGCTCGACCCAGCCGCCCTGCCAGCCGAACATGGCCGTTCTCGTCACCTCCAGCTCCGCCGGCGCGCTGTCGAAGATTTCTGAAAGTACCTCGTCAAGCCGTACCTTCACGTCCCCGATGTCACGCACGGTAATACGGACAGTATGATCGTCTGCCCTTTCCACTTCCTCTAACATCCGCCTCAGGTCTATGGGTGAATCCTTTCTCATGACGAACATTTCATCTCCCCCCGAAAATTTCTCCGACAGGGAAAGGCCTTTTTCTCTCCTGATTTCGTAGGTATATCTTACAATAAAACTGTTGAGGGATTTCTCCCTGGCGTACAGGGCCGTAATCCTGTCGGCACGGAGCCCGTCCGGCAGTGTTGAGTTGAGCTTCATGAGGGCCCCGGCCGTGTCAAAGGGCAGAAAGACCTCGAAATCGAGATATTCCTTCAGGCCGCCCGTGCCCACCGCGAGCGCCGGTCCGAATGAAACCCTGGGAGAGGGATGGAATCCGCTCGAATACTTCAGGGGGAATCCCGCCCTCCGCATCGCCCGTATCAGCGCCGTCGTCAATTCGAGGTGTGAGAGATACACCGTACGGCCGGTCTTGGCATAGCGCATCCTAAGGTTTACCGAAACGCCCTGAAGGGCTTTCCCGGCCGTCCCCGGCGAAAACTCCGCATTTTCGAGCCCCGCGGTTTCACCTTTCCCGGACGCGCCGGATCCGCATTCAAGACCGCACCCATGGCACTGCTTCCTGCAGTCGATGGTAAACCTTCCCGAAAGCGCATTGCCGTATTCTCTCCACAGATAGTCCTTGTCGACCCCTGTCGAAATATTGTCCCATGGAAGCCTGGAGCCGGGCATGTATTCCTTCGCCGCGAGATCGAAGGCGTCTATCCCGGTCTTTTCCATCGCCTTTTTCCATTTTTCAAAATCGAATAACTCGGTCCAGGCATCAAGCCTGCATCCCGATGCCCAGGCCTCCTCGATAAGTCCGGAAATGCCCGCGTCTCCGCGCGCAAAGGCCGCCTCCAGCAGGGACATCTCTTCATTATGGCCCTTGTACTTGACCCCTTTTTTCAAAAATGCCCTCTTCAGATAACCATCTTTTTCCTTCAGTGCGGCGATATCGTTCTGTCCGAACCACTGGAAAGGGGTATGAGGTTTCGGTATAAAAGGAGAGACTCCGACACTCAGGTTCAAGTGTCTTCCCCTGAGTCTTTTCGATATCTTTATCGCCTGAAGCACCATTTCCGGGATGGCGGCTATGTCCTCCCCGGTCTCGGTAGGCAGACCGGTCATGAAATAGAGCTTGAGATTGTGCCACCCCTCCCTTAGGAGCGTCTCCAGGGCCTGGAGGTATGTCTCTTCCCTAAAATCCTTGTTGATCACCGCCCGCAGACGTTCCGTCCCTGCCTCAGGAGCGATCGTAAACCCCGTCTTTCTTACCGAGCGTATCTCCTTCAGCACCTCGCTGTTGACCGAAGCGACTCTCAGGGAAGGCAACGATATCGCGACCCTGCTGCCGGAAAATTTCCGGTTGAATTTCTGAAGGAGAAGGGAAAGGCAAGAGTAGTCCCCGGAACTGAGGGAGGTAAAGGAGATGTCCTCGTATCCGGTGTTTTTCAGCGAGGATTCGGCGAGTTCCAGTATCTTCCCGGGGGACCTTTCGCGGACGGGCCTGTATGCCATTCCGGCCTGGCAGAACCTGCAGCCCATCGAGCAGCCGCGCGCAATCTCGATATTCACCCTGTCATGGACTATACCCGTAAAAGGCACCACCGGGGCAACCGGAAACGGAGCATCCTCGATGGAAGGTATGACGCGGCGCCTGACTTCGCGGTCTCCGCCCAGGGCCGGTACGAACATGCCGTCGATCTCGCGGAGGGATTCCAGGAGCGATATGCGGCTGCCCGCTCCCTCTTTTTTCCATTCATGGTACGCCGCTATCATCTCTTTTATGGCTTCCTCGCCGTCTCCCACGAGAAAGGCGTCGATAAAAGGGGCCATTGGATGGGGGTTCAGGGTACATGGGCCGCCGGCTACAACGAGAGTCCCCTGTTTTCTGCCATGGCGCTCTTCGGACCTCAGGGGGATACCGCCCAGATGGAGCATGTTCAGCACCGTGGTATAGGAAAGTTCATGCTGAAGGCTGAAGCCCACGATATCGAACTCCTTGAGAGGGGTCCGCGATTCAAGCGACGCGAGGGGCGTCCCGCTCTTTTTCAGATGGTCTTCGAGGTCGGTCCAGGGAGAAAAAACCCTTTCGGCAGACGCATAGGGGATATCATTGACAATAGAGTACAGTATCTTGAGCCCCAGATGGGACATCCCTATCTCATATACATCGGGGAAGGCGAGAGCCACATTGACAGTCGCTTTTTTATGGATCGAATTAAACTCGCCGTTGATGTACCTGCTGGGCCTATGGAAAGGGGAAAAGTTCACTTTTAAAGATACCACCCGTGGGAGGCCTTTGGCAAGTTCGCGGAGTACCCATCCCGGGGTCCGCGTATCGGAACGCCGGTTCTCCTAAGCTTGACTTACAGACAGGGTTGGCGTTTTAATAAAGCGATGGAAAAATTGCAGTTACTGTCTCTTGTCTTTCTGGTAAGCCTCCTTTTTTCGTGTTCCGGCAAAACCGCTGTCAAGCCGACCGAAGTGGGATTTAATGCCCAGAGGTCGTTTGCTAAGGCAAACAAACTCATAGAAGACAAGGACTATAAAGAGGCCAGGAGGATCCTCACCGAGATAAAGAACCGGGACCTCTCAGGAAAATTTGCCCCGCTGGCTCAGCTCAAGATCGCCGATTCCTACGCCAGGGACGACGAACCCGAACTGGCTGCGGCGGAATACAGAAAATTCATCGAAATGTTTCCCGACCACAGGCTTGCATCTTATGCCCAGTATCAGATAGCCATGATATATTTTGACCAGATAGAGGGGCCCGAGAGGGGATACAGCGGCGCCGCGCAGGCACTTGCTGAATTCGAGAAGCTAAAGAGGGACTACCCCCGGAACCCTTACAGGGAGATCGTCAACCTGCGTATACAGAAATGCAGGAACACGATCGCCGATTACGAGTTCCTTGTCGGGAAATTCTATATGGACAAAGACTCCTATAACGCTGCTATCGGAAGGTTTGAGGGGCTGGTCGGCAAATACCCCAAGTACAGAAACATGGACCGTGTCCTGCTGGACCTCGGGATCTGCTACATGGAGAAGGGCCGGAATGACAAGGCCTCGGATTATTTCACCAGGCTTCTCGACGGATATCCGAACAGTCCCCTGGCGGCGAAAGCCAGAAAAAAGCTTTCATCACTTGAGATCGGCAAGAAATAGCACACAAGAACCTGCCCGGTGAACTATTATCCCGCATTCCTGGACCTCAGAGGCAAGAGAGCGGTCATTGTCGGGGGTGGGAGGATCGCCGAGAGGAAGATCCTTTCCCTTATCGAGGCGGGCGCCGACGTCACCGTCGTAAGTCCCTCCCTTACGGAAAGGCTCAGACAGGAGAAGTCCGACAACCGCATCAGCCATCTTTCCAGGAGTTACCGTAAGGGTGATCTCCTGGGAAGTTTTCTTGTGATCGCGGCAACGGATTCGGAAGAGATAAATTCCAGGGTTGCAGGGGACGCACCGGCACTTGTAAACGTAGTGGACGTGCCTTCAGAGTGCAATTTTATCGCACCTTCGGTTGTCCGGAGGGGACCGCTTACCCTCGCGGTATCCACGGGCGGCGCCAGCCCTGCCATGGCAAAGACCCTCCGGAAAGAACTCCAGAAGGCCTACGGACCGGAATTTTCAGGCTACCTGAGATTTTTAAAGCAGGTGAGGGCGGAGGCCCTTGCCGGTATCGGGCAAAAGGTGAAGAGGGAAAGATTCCTGAAGGGCCTGGCCTCGCAGAAGATGGTAAACATGTTGCGGACTAAGGGTCTCAAGGCGGTCAAGGAGAAGATACTGGAGAGACTCAGAAGACTGAGCAGCAGTTGAGCCACAAAAAGCACATAAACCACAAGAGAATTAAATTCCCTTTCCAACTTCTTGTTTCACTTATGTGATTTTTGTGCCTTTTGTGGCCACCCGTAGTTTTCAGAACCATGGGTCAGCGTCTCTCCTTCAGTTCCTCCACTTTTTTCCTCAGAAGGTCGGCGAAGTACTGGTAGTCGTCGGTGTTTCCCTTGTTGCCGGAAAAGTCCAGGGAGGACGCCAGGAGGGGAGGGCCGAAAGTAATACGTATCTTCCTGAACCTGGGGAAGACCGCGCCGCGGGGGAGCGATTCGAAGGCGCCTTCTATACAGGCCGGTACTACCGGGATGTCCGTCTCGACCGCAAGTATTCCTACGCCCTTCTTGAATTCCATAGGAGTGCCGTCGAAGGACCGGCCCCCCTCGGGAAAGACGACCAGCGAACGTCCCTTCGTCAGAACATAGGCCGACATCTGCAATGCCTTGCTCAGGTATGCCGAGGAATCGATGGGGATCACATGGGCCGTCCGTGCAAACCAGCCCTTTATATGCCCCGCAAAAAACTCGCTGAGCCCCAGCGCATACATTCGTCTGAAGTACGAAAAAGGAAGGGCCAGAATTGCCACGAAGCCGTCAAGGTAACTGGTGTGGTTCGCGGTGATAATGAAATTCCTGCCCGCAGGTATATTTTCGAGACCGACTGCTTCGATCCTGAACAGTAACCTGAACAGTAACCTCAGGAGCGAATGGATAATGAAAGCAGGCAGCATTCTTTCTTCGGGCTCTTCGATGGAGATGAGACGCAAGTCGGCCACGGATGGCTCACGCGAAAGGATCTCCTTCCATTCGGCGGTGCCGGACGTACCGGCGGGGGAAGTCGTCTCTGCTTGCCTCCTGATTTTTTCCGTAAGTTCCCTTACGGTGCTTATATCAGAAAGAAAATCTTCCGCCAGTTTTACCGAAAAAGCCTTCTCCAGCGACACCACGAGTTCGATTTTCGAAAGCGAGTCAAGGCCTATATCCAGTTCGAGATTGTCCTCTTCACCCGGTTCCTTACCCTCCCCGAGGAACTGTTTCAGCAAGTCGAGGACCTTTCTGGAAGTCTCGTCGGCAATGGCTTTGCCTCCGCTCTTTTTTTCCCCTTCGGTCTGCACCGGCGCTGTCTCCGTTATCATGAATCTTCTCGGTTTGCCCAGGGGTGTCCTCGGCAACGGCTCCGTGCGAAGCGACAGGCCGGTGATCTTCAGATAGGAAGGCAGTCTGCTCGATATCTCCCGGACCTCCCATTTGATTTCCTCCTGAATGTTCGCAATACGTTTCTCTCCGGCATAATCCAGATCGGGGACGATCACCGCGTGAAGTGCATTGCCGTCTGCCGTGCCGAGGACACAGATCTCCTTGATCAGGGGAGAAGCCAGGTAGGCTTGCTCCACCTCTTCGGGATGGATGTTCTTGCCGGAACTGAGGACAATGATTTCCTTTGAACGTCCGGTCATGAAAAGATAACCCTCCCTGTCGAGCCTGCCGATATCTCCGGTCCTGAACCATCCGTCCTGCAGGGCTTCCGCGGTGGCTTCAGGGTTCCTGTAGTACCCCTTCATGACCATCGGGCCCTTTATCGCGATCTCTCCTTCTCCGGCACCGGAAGGCGACAGAATCCTTATTTCAACCGATGGCAGGGGCCGGCCGGCCGATCCTGGCTTTCTCTTCGAGAAGGGGTTGAAGGTCACCACCGGGGACGTCTCGGTCAGGCCGTATCCTTCGAGGACCATGAAGCCCAGGGCCTCGAGGTCCTTCATTATGGAGGGGTCCAGCCTCGCTCCGCCGCTGGCGAAGAACCTGAAGTTCTTCCCGAAGGCCTCATGTACGCGGCGAAAGACGATGCGGCCCGGGTTGATATTGAGTTTTTCCTTCAGAAACCCTGAGACCTTCCGGAGGGCCGTCAGGAAGACCGGAAGCGGTCCGGGCATGCGTTCCATCTTGTCCAGTATGGCGGTTCTTATAATGTGGAGGAGCTGAGGTACGCCAACAAGGATGCTCACGCCGCGTTCCCGGATGGCCGACATAAGATCCGGCCCCTTGAGGCTTTCCGGATAGGTTATGCAAGCCCCGAGAAAAAGAGGGACCAGGAAGGTGCACATAAAGGCATAAGTATGATGGAGGGGCAGTACGGCAAGTACGTTATCCTTATGGGAAACGATCCCGGCCTGGATGAGCGAAAGCGCGTCGGAGCAGAAATTCCCGTGAGAGAGCATGACCCCTTTGGGCTTGCCGGTGGTACCGGAGGTATAGATAATGGATGCGATTTCTTCTCCGCCCCTCTCCGGGAAGGAACCGGCCGGCGCGGACTTTACAGATTCGGCATAGAGCGGCGAATCGAAGTCTATCAGTGAAAGGGTTAAACCGGAAGCTGAAAGTTTCTCCCGGGCGGCCAGGACACCGGGAGCTGTCTTCCAGCTGTGAAATACCGTCTTTGATTCCGAGTCGCGCAGAAGGTTCCCGATCTCTTCCGGGCCGAACTGGGCGTCTATCGGAACGGCTATCCCTCCTGCCATAATGATCGACAGATAGGCGGCGCACCATTCCGGCCTGTTTTCAGATATTATCGCCGCCCTGTCGCCGGCCCCGAGCCCTTTCCCGGCCAGACGGGATGCCAGGCATTTTACCTGCCGGGAAAATTCTCCGTAGTCAAGGGTCTTCCAACCATTGCCGAAATATTGGAAAAGGACGTTTTCAGGATATGCCTTTGCGGAATCGAGAAATCTTCCGGTAATGCTTAACCCTTGGTCCGCATCCATTCTGCAATCTAAAGAATACCCCATTCTCTGCATCGGGTGGCATTCGGTTATAAGATTCCCTGCAATATCTTACTGCATCACGTGCTGCGGCTCGACGGTAGACGCGAAGACATCGACCAGCCAGGGATCGAACTGCGTACCCGCCTTTCGTTTCAATTCCGCCACCGCCTCGTCAAAGCTGACCGGGACCCTGTAAGACGTCGTACTGATCATGGCGTCGAAGGCCTCGGCAATACAGATGATCCGGGACTCCAGAGGAATATCATCTCCCTTCAGCCGCGAAGGGTAACCGTTTCCGTCATACCATTCATGGTGATGGAGGATGAAGGGGGCGATGTCGGAATAGAAATTGATCGGCTTGATCATTTCGTAGCCGACGGCAGGATGTCTCATGAACTCTTCCCTTTTGAAGGCATGGTCGGAGTTTATCTTCAGAAACCCCACATCGTGCAGGAGACTTGCGAAGTAAAGCTTCTTTTTTTCCTCGTCGGACATATCGAGACTCTTGGCTATCCTGTTGCTGTATCTTGCGACCCTTCTTGAGTGCCCTTTCATTTCCGAAATATGGAAGTCTATGGCCTCCAGCAGCATGTCTGTCAGGTGGATCTCGTAGTTCTTCTGGTCCTCGTAGAACCTCGTCTTCGTTATCGATATCGCCGCCTGTTCCGCCAGATAGGTAATAATCTCCTCGTCCCGTTCCCGGTAAGTATATCCGCCCTTCTTGTTCACAAGTTCAAGCACGCCGATAACTTCCGATGACGTTTTGAAAGGCACAGAGAGGATGGAATTTGTTACGCACCCCATCCTTCCATCGACTTCGGGGTCGAACCGGTTGTCCTTTGCAACGTCGGGAACTCGCGCCGCCGTGCCTCTTTCGGCAACCCATCCGGCGATACCCCTGCCTGGCTCGACCGCCGCGCCGGCAAGGTCCCCCGATTCTTCCCCTTTTGCCACCTTGAACACCAGTTTCCCGTCGTCGACCAGCAGAATGCACCCCGCGTCGGAGTTCGTCATGGAAAGTGCATTGTCCATCACCTTCTCCAGAAGGATGTCTTCATACATCTCTTCTCTCAGAACCTTGGTGACGTTCAGTAATTTCTGCAGGCGGCTGCCGTAGTCCCTGACGATACGAAGGACCTGCCTTGACATCCTCAGTGAGAGAAAGAGGCCCACGATAGAAAGGAAAAAGGTGATACCCACGATAAGGCTGATCGAAACATCGGGAATAAAGTTGAAGGTGGCAGCGAGGGGTTTATACAGATACCGGACGATAACTGCGAACAGAGTGACAATCACAAAGGTTATCACTGCGATCGAAAGACGGGTTTTTCTTATTATTTCCTGGATCGCCGAATTATCACTTGTACGGCCGTCGTCCGACATAATCAACTTTACTGGAGCAGCGAAAATATGTCAATAACAACTTCTCTTTTTTGTTTCCTGTTCCTTGCCGGTTTCGGCCGAAAACTTGAATAAAAACCGGTCGACGCATTAGAATTTAGGGATGCGTATCATCAGGAAAAACAAAGAGATAGCGGATTTCACGGAGAGGCTCCGGTCACGTGCCTGGGACAACGGCGGACCCGTCGAGGAGGACGTAAGAAAGATTCTGGAGGACATCAAGAAAGGCGGAGACCGTGCGGTACTGAAATATACCCGACGCTTCGACGACGCAGGTGCCGCCAGGCTGAGACTGAGCCGTGCCGAGGTGAAAGATTCGGCTGACAAGGCTGACCGGAATGTTGTCAAGGCACTGGAGACCTCGGCGCGAAGGATAAGAAGATTTCATGAGAAACAGAAGGAACGCTCGTGGTCATTCACCGCCGGCGACGCAGTGCTCGGGCAGATTATACGTCCGCTGGCAAGGGTCGGGGTCTACGTCCCCGGCGGAACGGCGGCGTATCCTTCGACTGTGCTGATGAACGTCATCCCATGCCAAGTGGCCGGCGTGAGGGAGATTGTCATGTGCGTTCCCGCGCCCCGCGGCGAGCTGAACCCCTATGTGATGTCGGCAATACGTATGCTCGACATCAAAGAGGTTTACAGGATCGGGGGGGCGCAGGCCGTCGGGGCCATGGCATATGGAACAGAAAGCATAAGAGGCGTTGACAAGATAGTGGGGCCGGGAAATATTTACGTAGCCACGGCCAAAAGACTCGTCTTCGGGAGGGTAGACATCGACATGATCGCAGGCCCCAGCGAGATACTTGTCATAGCCGATGAATCGGCCGACCCTTCCTTTGTCGCGGCGGACCTTCTGAGCCAGGCCGAACACGACGAACTTGCATCCTCCATACTCGTTACCGATTCATACGGCTTTGCATTAAAGGTCTCCAGGGAAGCAGAGGATCAGCTCATTGCGCTTAAAAGAGGAAAGATAGCCCGGGCGTCGATAGAAACCTACGGCGCGGTGATTGTCACAAGGGATCTGTCGCGGGCGGCCACTCTCGCAAACCTCATAGCGCCCGAGCATCTCGAGATAATGACGGGGGACCCGTCGGAGATCCTTCCCATGATCGAAAACGCCGGTGCGGTCTTCCTCGGTCCATGGAGTCCTGAATCACTGGGAGATTATGCGGCAGGTCCCAACCATACCCTTCCCACGGGAGGGACCGCCCGGTTTTCCTCGCCCCTGGGCGTCTATGACTTTTATAAACGATCGAGCCTGGTGGGATTTACCCGGAAGGCCTTTATGAGGATATCACGGACGGTCGAGACCGTCGCAGATATCGAGGGACTCGAGGCGCACGGCAACACCATAAGGGTCCGTCGAAGAAGGCCGAAGAGGGCCGGACGGTGAGGTGGAAGTAAGCGGATGAAACAGACCTTCAAGTTGGGAACCCGTAAGAGTCGTCGTCATACCCGCGAAGCCTGTCCTCGAAGGTAGCAGTCGGGGAGCGGGTATCCAGGGCAGATACAACTGTTATGTGAAAAATTGAATTCCCGATTAAGGACTTCGGGAATGACGATCAGAGCAGAAATTATTTATGACACTGTCAATAAAGCAAGAGAAAGGGAGCCTTCAGGAATCGACGCTGAAACTCTTCCGGAAGGCAGGCTACCATATTTCAGTTTCCGGACGCTCCTATTACCCCGTGTTTGATGATCCCGAGATCGAGTCAATGCTCATACGGGCGCAGGAGATGGCGAGGTATGTTGAGAGCGGCATACTTGACTGCGGTCTCACCGGGTATGACTGGATAATGGACCAGGCCGCCGACGTGAAGGAAGTCGCGGAGTTGATTTACGCCAAAGAGGGGTTCAAACCTGTGCGGTGGGTAGTTGCGGTACCCAACGATTCGAAAATCAGGAGCATCAAGGACCTGAACGGCAAGAGGATCGCCACAGAACTCGTAGGATTCACAAAGAGATATCTCAAGGAACATAAGATAAATGCCCAGATCGATTTTTCATGGGGCGCCACGGAAGTAAAGCCTCCCTACCTCGCGGACGCGATCGTCGAACTTACCGAAACGGGGACGTCGTTGAGGGCGAACAATCTCAGGATAGTCGATACGATGCTTGAGTCGACCACGCGCTTTATCTCAAACAAGAAGGCGTGGCGGGACAGATGGAAACAGGAGAAGATGAGGAATATCGTGATGCTCCTTGAGGGGGCGCTTTCCGCAGAAGACAAGGTCGGACTGAAGATGAACGTGTCGAGCAGGGACCTGAAGAAGGTCATGAGCCTGCTTCCGTCCCTGCATTCGCCGACCATCTCGGCCCTTTCCGACGAGGGATGGTACGACCTGGACGTGGTGATCGACGAAAGGACGGTCCGCGACCTCATCCCGGGGTTGAAAAAGGCGGGAGCGTCGGGAATCGTCGAATATCAGCTGAACAAGGTCATCCCGTAAACCGAGCAGGACAACTAATCGGTTTTGACGCTCTTTTGACTTGACAATGCCGACAGTTTTACTATATCATTTTTAGCTTAAGAGCGCATGAGGCGCTGAATCAGAACAGGTGAAGGGGGGTAGAGGATTGCATGCTTTAGGTACCCACTTATTGGTAGAATTGAGGGAATGCAACCCCAAGATTCTCAAGGACCTCAACAGGGTTAAGGACGCTCTGGTCTCGGCCGCCAAAGAGGCCAAGGCTACGATTGTAGATATCTCCTTCCACGAGTTTAATCCTTTCGGCATCAGCGGTATGGTTGTCATAGCGGAATCACATCTCTCGATACACACATGGCCGGAATATTCATATGCCGCCGTTGATATTTTTACCTGCGGCGACGTCATCAAGCCGGAAGTTGCGGCGTCGTTTCTAATAGAGCAGTTCGAAAGCAGGAGCCCATCCGTGGTCGAACTGAAGAGGGGAATACTTTCTCACACCAACGAGAAGCTGCCGCACAAGGTTTCCGATTCATTATACGAACATGCGCTCTGAGTTTCGAAGGCTCCGGCAGGGCTGATCTGTTCGATCCACGAGTGGTATCAAGACCAATAACCCCCGGTGTGCGCCTGCTCACCGGGGTTATTAATCGCTCAGCGCCGGTGTCAGTGATTAGTGCCCGTAAAGCATCTCTTGCGGACTTACGCTTACGACTGACGTCGACATCCTTCGTGACTACTCGGTCTTCCTGTCGGTAAGCGAGGCTATGCCGGGCAGTTCCTTTCCCTCGAGGAGCTGCAGGGACGCGCCTCCTCCCGTCGAAATGAACGAAAGCGCATCGGAGACCCCCGCCCTGTGCACCGCGAGGTCCGTGTCTCCTCCTCCCACTATGGTCAGGGCGTAGGCATCAGCGACGGCGTGTGCGATGGCGAAGGTGCCCCGCGAGAAGGCGTCGATCTCAAAAATGCCCATCGGTCCGTTCCACAATATGGTTTTCGCATTTGCGAGAGCCTCGGAAAAGAGCTTTACCGTGGCGGGGCCTATGTCCAGTGCCCTCCAGCCCTTCGGGATCTCCATGGTGGGGACGATCTTTGTCTCCGCGCCCGGCTCCAGTGACTGGGCGATTACACAGTCCACCGGGAGATAGAACTTTATCCCCGCCGTCTTCAGTTTTTTCCTGATCCTCTGGGCCGTATCTATCATGTCTTTTTCCACGAGAGAATCCCCGACCTCGTAGCCCATCGCCTTGATGAAAGTAAAGGCCATTCCGCCCCCTATCAGTACCTTGTCGACCTTGGCTTCGAGGTGTTCGAGAACGCCTATCTTGCCCGAAACCTTTGCGCCGCCCAGTATCGCGACAAAAGGACGCACCGGGTTGTTCACGACCCCCTTGAGATACTCTATTTCCCTCTTCATAAGGAAACCTGCCGCCGAGGTCAGGAACTTGGGGATTCCGACAGTCGATGCATGCGCCCTGTGCGCCGTCCCGAATGCGTCGTTTATGTAGAAGTCCGCAAGTCGCGAGAGCATGCGCGCAAATTCCTCATCGTTTTTTTCCTCCTCCGGGTGGTATCTCAGGTTCTCCAGAAGGATGACGTCCCCGTCGTTCATCTTCGCCACCAGGCTTTCCACCTGCGGCCCCACGCAGTCAGGCGCAAAGGTCACGTCCTTCCCGAGCAGCCTGTGGAGCCTCTTGGCAACCGGCGCCAGGCTGTATCTCGGGTCCGGCCTGCCCTTAGGCCTTCCGAGGTGGGAAGCCAGTACCACCTTGGCGCCCTCGTCGATGGCGTAGTTGATCGTGGGGATGGTGGAGCGTATCCGGCTGTCGTCGGTAATGCGGAGGTTTTCGTCTAGGGGTACGTTGAAATCGGCCCTTATAAAGACCCGCTTCCCACGTATGTCAAGTTCGTCGACGGAAAGCTTGTTGAGGACGTCCTTGATCGAAAGGGTGTTTGAGTTGCTTTTCCTGGCCATAGGTTGTTATCCCGTCTTTTTTATGATGAAGAGTATGAGGTCCCTCAGCCTGGAACTGTATCCCCATTCGTTATCGTACCATGAGAGCACCTTGGCCATCCTCTTTTCCATGACCTTGGTTACCGATGCGTCGACGACTGAGGAATGAGGGTTGTTGTTGCAGTCAATGGATACGATGGGGTCCTCCGTATACTGGAGAATGCCCTTCATCGGCCCCTCAGCCGCCTTCCTGAGGGCGGCGTTTATCTCTTCCGCCGACGTGTCCCTTCCAAGTTCCGCCACGAGGTCGACCACGGACACGTTCGGTGTCGGTACACGGATCGCCATGCCGTCCAGTTTACCCTTCAAACCGGGGAGGACGAGTCCCACCGCCTTGGCGGCGCCCGTTGTGGTGGGGATCATCGAGACCGCCGCTGCCCGCGCCCTCCTCAGGTCCTTATGCGGGAGGTCGAGGATACGCTGATCGTTGGTATAGGAATGTATCGTCGTCATGAGTCCCCGCACTATGCCGAACTCGTTCATGAGCACCTTGGCGACCGGGGCGAGGCAGTTGGTGGTGCAGGAGGCGTTGGAGATTATCCTGTGCTTTGAGACGTCGAGGGTTTCATCGTTCACCCCCAGGCAGACCGTTATGTCCGGCTCCTTTGCAGGAGCGGATATCAGCACCCACTTTGCGCCCGCCTCGATATGCTTCGATGCCGAAGCCCTGTCGGTAAAAAGTCCCGTAGATTCCACGACGATGTCCACACCGAGGTCCTTCCACGGGAGCTTCTCGGGCGCGGTGATGGCCGTAATCCTGATCTCTTTCCCGTCTACCGAGATGCCTCCCTCCGTATCCCTTACGTCGGCATCGAAAATACCGTGAACGGAGTCATACTTCAGGAGATGGGCGAGTGTCTTTGCGTTCGTAAGGTCATTTATGGCCACGATCTCGAATTCCTTGCGCCCTCTGCTCGTCCTGAGAAAGTTTCTCCCTATCCTGCCAAAACCGTTAATTGCCCGCTTACCAGGGTCGGATTAAGGAAAAAAGCGGCTTCGAACCTGCCGTCCCTCACCAGGTCCAGACACTTCCCGATGTCCATTTCGTATGTGATGCCCTCTGGATGGAACAACCTGCCCAGCACAAGCTCGTGCAGGACCGAGACGTCCAGTTCGGACAGCACGGGCGGGACGTCCGAGACGAGGTCTCCCCGGTAAGTCAGCATGTACCATTTGTCTGCGTCGCCCTTATAAAATCCGATCACATGGCGCCGGCCGGCGAGGGTATCGGATATCCTGAAATTTCCGGCTACCTCTTCTATCTCAAAATGGGCTGAGAGCCTTTCCATGCAATCCGCCGGCAACTCCTTTACGAGTCTGTGGGTCGGGAGGATGGTAAGCCCCTCCTCGGCCATATTTGAAAGGAACATCATCACATAATCATAGGGCCGCGGACCTTCCGCCGGACCCTCTTTCTCCCTCATCTCCCTGCAGTATTCGAGTGCCGTCTCGTACCGGTGGTGGCCGTCGGCAATGAAAACGGGCTTTTCCGCAAGCTCTTTCCTGATCGTCCCAAGTGCGACGGGATCGGATATCTCTCTCAGCCTGTGGACTGCAAGGTCCGCGTCTCTTGTCTCGATATAAGGCGGCCTTTGGCCTGCATCGGTCAGCACCCCGGAGATGCCCCTCTCCCTGCTGCTGTATAGGGCGAAGATTGGGCTTACGTTGGAGCTGCTTGCTCTCATGAGATCCAGCCTGTCTTTCTTGGGTTTGGAGTGGGTGCACTCGTGGGGGTGTATATTACCCTTCCCCAGCTCTTCAAGCCGTACGAGCCCGAGAAAGCCCCTGAGTGTCCGCTCCCTGTCATCAATTGTATAAGATATCTCGTAGAAATAGAAGCGGGGCCCCTCGCTGCGTATCAGCACGCCTTCCCGCAGCCAGGTGTCCAGGAAGGCCCTTGCCCTCGTGTATCTGTTGTCTTCCGGGCTGTCGTCGCCGAATTCCTTCCCGAAGTCGATCCGGATGATGTTGTAAGGGCTTCTGCTGTAAAGCTCCTCCCTGTACTCGGGCGTGACGATATCGTAAGGCGGGGCGAAAAGGCCCTCCCCGGACGAGACAGACGGACTTCGCATGTTGTATAAAACCCCTTTGAAAGGGACTACTTCAGCCATGAAGTGACATACCCCTGAGAAAAAAAGATTTGATATTTTAGCACGCTGTTTCCGATGAATTCCAGTACGGGCCTCTCCCTGTGAGGAGACACATCAGTGTAACATTTCCTGAATCTCTTTACATGTAAGTCTGAGGAAAATCCATCCCGGGCTGAAAACCTCGATGACAGGTGTGTCGTCATTACCGCAAGAGGAATATCGCCCTCTTTGGCAAGGTCGAAGCGAACCCGCTTCGGGGGGGACGAGGGTAGATTTCCCGGCCGATGCGCACCCGATTACGGGACTTTTGAAAGCCGCCGTTAACCCGGCGGTTCCATTGAAAAATAACGCGGCCTTTTGTTACTATTTTAGATGTCAGAGGATCAAAGAAGAGCGGGGCTTCTTTTGAGGACGGCGGCGAAAATCATCGACGTCATTCTGATCGCGGCCGCCATGGAAGTAATTCCAAAGGCCGGATATTTTGCCGGGCTTGCCTATCTCCTTCTGGGAGACGGTTTTTTTGACGGCAGAAGTCTGGGCAAGAAGCTCATCAGATTACAGGTTCTGTCAAAGGGAGCTCTTGCACCTTGCTCTTTCAAGGAATCCATCCTGAGGAACAGCACTCTTGCGATCGGATACTTACTCTGGGGTATTCCACTTATCGGCTGGGTCTTCATTCTTGGTACGTTCTGCGTTGAATTTGTACTGATTCTGGGAAGCAACGACGGTGAGCGTCTCGGTGACGTCATCGCCGGAACGATGGTGGTAGAAACCTGACGGCTGTTATGGAGGCACGATGTTCCAAAAGATACTCGGTTTATTCTCGAACGATCTCGCTATAGATCTTGGCACCGCCAACACCCTCGTTTACGTAAAGGGGAAGGGCATTGTGTGCGATGAACCGTCCGTTGTGGTGATAAGGAAAGACAACAAGAAACCCGTTGCCGTCGGGGCCGAGGCCAAGAGGATGCTCGGCAAGACGCCGGCCAACATAACCGCCCTCAGACCGATGAAGGACGGGGTCATCGCCGATTTCGACGCCACCGGCGAGATGCTCAAATACTTCATCAAGAAGGTCCATAACAGGACGAGCTTCGTATCTCCGAGAGTGATCATAGGGGTGCCGTCAGGGATAACCCAGGTGGAGCAAAGGGCCGTAAAGGACGCGGCCGAGGCCTCCGGAGCCCGTGAGGTCTACCTTATCGAAGA
The DNA here is from genome assembly GCA_037381085.1 of Candidatus Sulfobium sp. Classification (GTDB taxonomy): domain Bacteria; phylum Nitrospirota; class Thermodesulfovibrionia; order Thermodesulfovibrionales; family UBA6898; genus JARRRD01. The sequence goes on along the minus strand of JARRRD010000062.1, from coordinate 16,352 downwards.
GCCGATGGCCGCCGCAATCGGCGTCGGGCTGCCGGTGGGGGAACCGTCCGGAAACATGATAGTGGATATCGGAGGCGGCACCACGGATGTTGCCGTGATTTCCCTCGACGGAGTGGTATACAGCAAGGCGGTCCGGGTGGGCGGCGACAAGATGGACGAGTCGATAATGGGATACATAAAGAGAAGATACAACCTGATGATCGGCGAGATGACTACGGAACAGATAAAGATAGAGCTGGGCTCGGCATACGTCTCCGAAGGCCGGGAAAAAAGGGTGATGAACATCAAGGGACGGGACCTGATCTCGGGTATTCCGAAGACGATCGCCATCAACGAGGACGAGATAAGGGAGGCCCTCGCCGAACCGGTCAACATCATCGTCGATACCATCAAGGTGGCACTCGAGAACACGCCGCCGGAACTGGCCGCCGATATCGTCGACAGGGGCATTGTCCTTGCCGGGGGCGGGGCCCTTCTCCGCGGCCTGGACGGGCTTATCAAGGAGGAGACGAGCCTGCCTGTCATCGTGGCAGAATACGGTGGTTATAATCGCCTTCGCATTGATGACCTACCAGAGCAAGAAGGATCACGCACGGTCCGGCAATTTCATAGATCTGCTCCTCGACAACTCCGATGCGGCGGTCCACTATCTTGGCGAGGCTGTTTCGGCGCCGTTCAGAAAGTTCACGCTGCGCGAAGAGGAGAATGAAAGGTTGAAGCGACGGGTCGACGAGCTGCTGACGGAACGGCAGAAATACAGGGAGGTCCTGCTTGAAAATGAACGCCTGAGAGGGCTCCTTGAGCTCCGGAAGGAGAAACAGACCTTTGTTGCCGCTGCCGAGGTCGTCGGACGCGGGGTCGACAGGTGGTCCCACATCCTTGTCATAGACAAGGGCCGCAAAGAGGGAGTGCAAAAAGACATGGCAGCGGTGACACCGATGGGGCTTGCGGGAAAGATACTGAACGTTTCGGGCTCATACGCGGATCTGCTCCCCCTCACTGACATCAATTTCTCAGCGGCGGTGAGACTTGAGGAGAGCAGGCGGGAGGGGGTCCTGTCCGGCACGGGCGGCAGCGTATGCATGCTCAGGTATGTTCCCCATGACGAGGATGTCAAGGTTGGTGAGGTAGTGGTCACGTCCGGTCTGGACCGGATGTTTCCTCCCGGCATACCGGCGGGTTATGTCTCGAAGGTAGACAGGGAGGGCAGAAGCGGGATGTTTCAGTATATCGAGGTGACCCCCTTCCAGGACGAGGCAAAGCTGGAGGAAGTGGCGATAGTAAAGTGAAATATCTTGCCTGGGCCATTGCCGTTTTTCTCGCTCTTTTCCTTCAGGGCAGGCTGTCCTTCTTCGGCGTTACACCCGACCTCACCGCACTGTTGGCATACTATGCCGGAATACGCTATGGCGAGGGACGCGGCCTGCTGGCAGGAGGCCTCATCGGTGCCGTCGAGGACAGCGTGTCTTCGGTGATGATCGGACCCAACCTCCTTGCAAAGGGAATGATCGGTTTCCTGGCCTCCTTTTTCATCTCGGGAGGCATCTTCAGGTGGACCCCCCTTCTGGGGGTGATCGCGGTATTCATGCTGACCTTTGTCGACAACTCCGTTGTCTTCCTGCTCAGAAGCATTTTCGAGGGTCTACGAGAAGATCGCTGTCATCGGTTATCTCATTGTAATCGGGTTCCTGATCATCGTTGTCAGGCTCTGGCAGCTCCAGATACTCCAGGGCGACGAATTCAGGAAGATGTCGGAGTCGAACCGGATGCGGATCATAGGTATACCCGCCCCGCGCGGCATCATATACGACAGAAACGGGGTCGCCCTTGTGAAGAATGTCCCTTATTTTTCAGTTGCCGTCATGCCCGCCGATTTCGACAGGAGCAGGATACCTGCCCTGTCCGCCATGCTCGGCATGCCGGCCGGGGAGATAAAGGAGAAACTTGTAAATACGTCCCGCAGCCCCATGATCCCGGTAAGGCTGGAGGAGGGCCTGTCCTTTGCGGAGGTCGGCTTCATCGAGGCCCGCCGCTCCGACTTCCCCGGACTTTTTATCGACGTCGGGGTGAGCAGGAAATACCTCTACGGTTCTGCCGGGGCCCATCTTATAGGATATCTCGGAAGACCTACCCCGAAACAGGCGAAAAATCCGGCGTTCAGCGATGTACCCCCCGGTGCTTTTATCGGGCAGTGGGGCGTGGAGAGGCTTTTCGACAAAAGCCTTAGGGGCGTTGCCGGTCAGAGGATCATCGAGGTGGATGCCCTCGGGAGGGAGATAAGGCTTTTGAAGGAGACCCCGCCCGTGAAGGGAAAGAACCTGGTGCTCAGCATAGATATGGCCGTGGAGGAGGCCGCGGACAAGGCGTTCAAAGGGAGGACGGGGGCCTTTGTGGCGCTTCAGCCGGGAACAGGGGAGGTTCTGGGACTGGTGAGTTCTCCTGAATTCGACCCCAACAAATTCGTGAAGGGGATAAGCTACGACGACTGGCTCGCCCTCAGTGAGAACGAGAAAAAGCCGATGCTCAACAGGGCACTCCAGAGCCAGTATCCGCCGGGCTCGACATTCAAGATAATCGATTCCATCGCCGGCCTCGAGGAGCACGTCATCGACGACAAGACGGTAGTCGACTGCAAAGGCCAGATAAGAGTCGGCAGGTGGCGCTTCCGCTGCTGGAAACACAGCGGGCATGGCCGCATATCTCTCCACAGGGCGCTGGTCGAGTCCTGCGATGTCTATTTCTACGAAGTGGGGAAACTCCTGGGCATAGACAGAATACATGAATATGCGCTGAGGTTCGGCCTGGGAAGAAAGACGGGCATCGCCCTCGGCGCCGAAAAGGCGGGACTGATCCCCGACACCAAATGGAAGGAGAGGACGAAGAAGAAGCCGTGGTATCTGGGGGAGACCTTCGTGAACGCGATCGGACAGGGGTATGTGTCGGTGACGCCGCTGCAGCTTGCGGTGATGATGAGTGCCGTTGCAAATGGCGGAGATGTTTACAAACCCCTTATTCTCAGGGACGCCGAACCCGTCCTTGAGATGAAAGCGGGCGTGAGCCCCGCGACGCTGGAAACGGTCAGGGAGGCCCTTGCCGGCGTTGTTAACGAGCCGCATGGAACGGCCAGGTCCGCCAAGTCCGACGTTACCGTCATAGGCGGCAAGACCGGTACGGCCCAGGTCGTCGGCATGAGGAGAACTTCCCGCCACATGCCGGAAAAGTACAGGGACCACGCGTGGTTTGTCGCCTTTGCCCCCGTAGACAAACCGGCGATAGCCGCTTCCGTACTGGTCGAACACGGCGGCCACGGCGGAAGCGTTGCCGCCCCGATCGCGAAGGCGGCGATAGAGGCATATATGCTGACGCCCGAAAAGAAGAAGGAGTTTCTGGAAAAAGCCGTAACGGCGTCGGAAGAGACGAAGGTGCAGGCCGATGTTCAGAATTGACAGGAGGCTGATACAGAATTTCGACTGGATCACCTTTTTGACTGTCGTGGCGATATCGGCGGTGGGGGTTATGACAATCTTCAGCGCTACCCGCCAGCCGGGGACGACCGTCCAGTCACCCCTGTTCCTGAAGCAGATGGCATGGTTTGCGATCGGGATCGCCGGGCTGATTGTCTTTGTGAGCTTCGATTATATATGGCTCGGCAGGGCGGCCATGGTGGCCTATGTCGTGGGACTGGTCCTTCTTGTAGCGGTCCTCGTCATGGGAAAAACAGGCATGGGGGCGCAGAGATGGATAAGCCTGGGGCCGGTGACCTTCCAGCCCACGGAATTCTTCAAACTGCTCTTCATAATGATGCTTTCCCGGTACCTGAGCGGAATGAAGGGACCGCTTGGGATCCGGGAGATGCTCAGGGTCTTCTTCATGGTCGTCTTCGTTCCTTTCGTACTCCTCTTCAAGCAGCCCGACCTCGGAACCGCCGTCGTAGTATTCGCCATATTCCTCTCGATGATAGTTTCGAAGGGACTGAAGAAAAAGGCTGTCCTCCTGATAGTGGCCATCAGCATCGTCTCCCTTCCCTTTCTCGGCAATATAATGTGGAGAGGACTCAAGGACTACCAGAAGAACAGGCTCGTTGCCTTCATCGATCCCCAAGTCGACCCGGCGGGGATCGGCTATCACATAAACCAGTCGAAGATAGCTGTCGGTTCGGGGGAGTTCCTCGGAAAGGGCTATCTGAACGGGACACAGGGGCCTTTCAGGTTCCTTCCCGAGCGACAGACCGACTTTATCTTCGCCGTCTTTGCCGAGGAATGGGGTTTTGCTGGATGCATTGTACTGCTCGGGCTCTATTTCCTTTTGATCATGCGCGGCCTGGACACAGCCAGGAAGGCGAAGGACGGCTTCGGGAGGATGCTGGCCCTGGGGATCACCCTGATGTTTACGATATATTTCTTCATCAACATCGGCATGACCCTGGGCGTGATGCCCGTGGTGGGCATACCCCTACCGTTCATGAGCTACGGCGGCACGGCCCTCCTGTCCAATTTCATCTCGGTGGGGGTCCTGATAAACGTAAGGACCCGCAGGTTTTCCCTCTTTTATTAGGGGAGCGGGGTATAAAGTTTCCTTTACATCCGTATTCCGTTATCATTCCCAAGGCAGTAATCGGGAATCCACTGTTCTTAAAAACAAAGAAAGCTTGGATTCCCGCCTGCGCGGGAATGACGGGTGATAACAATCGAGCCGTTGATGATTACACTGGATTTATCTCTTCTGTTATAATTATAGTCTCGTTGTTTGGGTGGTTTTCACGGCCGGTGTCCGGCAGTGGCTTCCGGCCTCCCGGCTTCTGGACTTTTGGGGCAAAGTTTTCTCAGGGGCGGTGTAGCTCAGATGGTTAGAGCATGCGGCTCATATCCGCAGTGTCCGGGGTTCAATTCCCTGCACCGCCACCATTCCCCTCCTAAACGGGCTTGCTGCCTGCCCACGAAAAAGCATAAAATAGCCGATGGATGCAATACCAAGGGATCTCACTGAGAGGGTGTCGAAGGCGGTCTCTCATTACTGGGTGACCCGCGAAAATCAGACCATGAAGCAACAGGGCTCCAGACGCACTGATCAGGGGTTAAGAGGAAGTTGATGCGGCGCTTTATTGCCGAGAAGCGGAGGCCGACAAAGAAAGTTCACCTTTCTGACTTCACTTCGAACTATGAGAAACCTTTTTGCACCCGGTGGTATTCGACCCATGTCAGATAAATAAGTATAACATCGAAGACGGTTAGGGCTATAAGCCCCATTGAATGAGTGTGCTGATATCGATAAACTTGATACACTATAAAAACAAGAAAGAAAGAGATGCCTACCGGGTATGCCCACAGTTTCCTTTTCCAAAGTGAGGCAACTATGAAAAGCTTGACTATCCCATGGGAAGTCAGATAAATAGCGGCAAATATTTCCGAATTCACCGAAAAATGATGAGACCACGAAACCAGATGGCTGAATAAAAAATCGTGCGGATCTTCGGAAAGCTCATGTTGGGTAAGCACCTTGACAAAATGACTGATCATTGTGGGCGGAACGAAGAACAGAAAAATTCCGCCCAGGATTTCAAGGGCCGAAAGCACACCCTTGAAGACCAGGGTGACAAGAAATGATTCGTGAAGAAACTTGCTTGTTTGGGTGAGTTTTCCCCATTGTTTAAACATATAAGAACATCATACCAAAATCTATTCAGGGCATCTCAACGACCCTTCCATTATCCTTTGTCTCAGGAGAGTCTGACAGTCCTTATTTCCTCCCTTCCCGCCTGCGTTTTACGGCTGCAAGTATCTTTCGTCTGGCAACGTCATCGGCATCGGGCCACGAAACGATTTCATCAATGCTGCGATAGCACTCAGGACAAATCCTGTTGCCGTCGAGGGAACACTTCTTAACGCAAGTTCTTCACTCCGTTTCTATTTTACTCCTCGATAGCTGTGTTCGGGGAAGTTTTCGATAACTGACAGCAGTGGGGGTTTAGTAGAGAAGAAGGGAGAGGCTACTTTTGAAATCAGGCATACTCTGCAGCGATAAAGTAATTATTTGCTTCACAGTTGCAAAAAAATCTCAGTAAGCTCGGAATGGGCGCTGAAAAATGTCTTGTAGCGACACCTTACAGCCCTATAGAGTAGCCAGCCATTTTACGGAAGTCACCGAACGTTGGGTCCTCATTTATGTGGAAGATAAATAGGATCATATCGTCATTACAAGACTTTTTCGATGTCCCTTCCGAGCTGTCTTGCAACGCCGGGGGTTACTTCTCTTATCGAAAAATACTTTCAGTGCAGCAGACGGTGAGGGCAGATCATGTTCAAACGAGAGAAAACGCCGGTATCAGATGGTCTGGCCGTTCAATCTTTTATACAGTGCCTTTCTCGATATCCCGAGCACCTTGGCCACCTTCGACTTGTTCCCGTTATACTGGGTGAGAGCGTCTCTTATTGCCTGCAGTTCCATCTCCTTGAGCGTCGTCCTTGGACCTGCCTTTTGCCGCATTTCAGCCCGTGGGCTCACTTCTTTGGGAAGTTCCGCCGGCGTAATGTTGCCGTCCCCGGCCAGCACGGCCGCCCGTTCGATGATATTCCTGAGTTGCCTGACATTCCCGGGCCAGGGATATTCATACAGCGCGCTCATCGTCTCATCAGAGGCCCCCAGACTCTTCTTCTCCCTGACGCTGAATTCCCTCAGGAATTCCTCCACCAGAAGGGGGATGTCCTCCCTCCTCTCCCTAAGCGGAGGCAACTGCACGGTAATCACGTTTATCCGGTAAAAAAGGTCCTCCCTGAAGCTCTTCTTCTCTATCTCCGTCCTGAGGTCGCGATTGGTCGAGCATAGCAGCCTGAACTCCACCTTGATCGTCTTGTTACTGCCCAGCCGGACGATCTCTTTCTCCTGAAGGACCCTCAGCAGCTTTGCCTGCAAGGGCAAATCGAGTTCGCCGATCTCGTCAAGAAACAGGGTACCGCCGGACGCTTCCTCTATCCGGCCTATCCTCCTGGTATGAGCACCGGTGAAGGCACCCCTCTCATGACCGCAGAGTTCCGACTCCATGAGTTCCTTGGGTATGGCGGCGCAGTTGACCGCCACAAACGGCTTGTCTCTCCTTACGCTTTTGTAATGAAGCCACCGGGCTACCAGTTCCTTGCCGGTGCCCGTCTCGCCGCAGACTAGGACGCTGCTTTCAGAGTTCTTCACGGCCCCCATCGTCCTGAATATTTCGAGCATTTGCGGCGTCTCTGCTATGATGCGGCAGCCGTCACCTCCGTTTGACGGGTCCTCCCTGGTTTCGATCTCCCTCTTCAGTCGCCTGTCCTGGATGGCCTTTGCAAGCGTGGCCTTCAGCTGCACATAGTCCGGAGGCTTTACAAAATAATAATATGCCCCTTTTTGAAGCGCACTGATGGCAGATTCCACAGTGCCGTAAGCGGTAAGAAAGATCACGGGAATTTGCGGGTAGTTGTCCTTGACATAGCCAAACAGTTCCATGCCGTCCTTGCCGGGCATGCGCATATCGGTGATTATTGCATCTACATTCACTCTGTGGATCAGTCGCGTGGCGCTCTCGGCATCGCTTGTGCCATGGACAGCATAGCCGTCCTGCCGGAGTATCGAGGAGAGCACCTTGATTGCATTCGGCTCGTCGTCTACAACTAAAACGTCACCCTTGCTCGACATGACCCACCTCCGCTGCCTGCATGATACCTTCTTGATCCCTCAACAGAGCATTTCCGCTTCCGTGAAAGCATCACTCCCAAGCCCCCCCGTCTGGCTCGTCAGACAATCTTACTGCTGCCAGACTTGAAATCCTCAAGATCCCTGCCCCGGGGTCTAAGGATTTTCGCAATCCAAAGTAAGCATTTCATTTGCGAAGCCCAGACTCAGGCATTCCTGATTTCATTATATAGCAACCTGAGGTTATGTCAAGCCATAGCTTTAGATATCCACAATCAGGCTTCGCAACGTTTTGCCAGTGGTATTTTGCATATCATTGGCATGTATGTCAAGCATGGTTTTAGTAATTGCCAAGTCGCGCTCCTGTCGTGCAGGGACCCCTTTTCCTTGATTATAATCGGTAAACCACTCGAAAATCTCGTGGAATCCTGTTGCCGTGAAGAGTACCTCCTGTTTGCGATGCCCCAGGATATATCGGCCAAAGAAAGGTATTGCCTTTCTGACAAATGGCACCGGAAGATCCGAATAAAGTCTATAATATGTTGCCGGAATCGTTGAAGCTTAAAGGACAGACGAAGGGATGGAAAGATCCGGCTTAGGGGGGGCAGATCAAGTCCAGAAGGACGCGTCCCAGTTTGTCCTCGTCATGTCTGATCTTTCCTTGTTCTCCTGATATCACATCTGCCACCACTGCAGTGAGCCCAAGGGCGCTGATCTTCTCTTTATCAATCCGTACCGGGTGAAACCCCTCACGTGCGTACTTCTCATGAAGGGCCCCAGGGACCCTTCCATTGTTAAGGATGACATAGCGGAAAAAGCCCTGACCGGCATGATCGAAGATGGCCCGTACGTGATCCGATGCGGCATAGCCGGCCGTCTCTCCCGGCTCGGTCATCAGGTTGCAGACATAAATCTTTTTCGCCCTAGATCTCCTGATTGCCGAGAATATGTCTTTTACCAACAGGTTCGGGATTACGCTGGTGAAGAGGCTTCCCGGTCCCAGAACAATTGCATCCGCCTTTTCGATTGCGCTGATAGCGGAGGGATGTGTTTCAGTATACTTCGGATACAGAAAAATGCGTTCCAGTCGGCCCCGGTGTTTGACTATGGCGGATTCCCCCTTTACGATCGTGCCGTCGGTGAACTTGGCAAAGAGAGAAACGTTAGTCCGGGTGGAAGGAAGTATCTGTCCGCGCACATTCATCATTTCGCTGCAACACTCGACAGCCTGCACGAAATCTCCCTTCAGGTCGGTCAGGGCCGCAAGAAGGAGGTTTCCCATGTTGTGTCCTGTCAAACCGCTCCCCCTTTCGAAACGGTATTGAAAGAGGTCGTTGGATAGGGCACTGTTATCTGAAAGTGCCGACAGGCAATTGCGGATATCCCCCGGAGGCAGGATGTTTAAATCTCTCCTCAATCTTCCTGAACTCCCTCCATCATCGGTCACTGTTACAATTGCAGTCAGTCTTTTTCCACTTCGCTTGTATGGGCCGGCGTCATGGACCACATCGCTATAGAGCCTGTTTTTCAGGCTTCTCAAAACAACGGGCAGCCCCGTACCACCTCCCAACGCCACGATTTCCGGGCGTCCCGGTCTCGCCTCTTCAGTGATTCTCATCGGAAGCTGACTTTCCGCCGATCGTTCCAGGCGCCGGATCGTGCTTGCGTCTAACATCGCTCATCCCCTGTGGCCACGAAAAAGAGCACCTTATACAAGATAGCTAAAACCTCCGTGTGCAGTTTTTTCCTTGCTCATCACCTGCTTGACGAGAGATCTGAATTTCTCATAATCCAGGGGTTTCATCATGCAATAGGAATTATTGGCGTTCTTCAGAATCGAGAACAGGTTCTCATCGATGTCGTCCGAAAGGATTATCGTTGAAATACCCATCTTTTTTATTTCCTCGAAAAGAGAGCTGCAGAAGGGATAACTTGTGATGACCAGCCCAAACTTGTTCATATTGCCGGCAGGCGGTACGTCGCCTACAGCGGAAACTGTCTCGGCATCATATCCTGCGTTTTCAAGGAGGGCCGAACAGATGCGGCCAAATGGCGATTCGTCGACTATGAGAATTCTTTTGGGGTACATAAGCTTACAGAGATGTAAGCAATTTTGATGCCGCAAAGGGATACTATTCCGGGTGCAGAGTTGACCCATTCAAAATCAAAGAGGCATGGAAGTTCCAGGCTGTGCGGAAGAAGGAGCTGACAGCCATCATCCTGAGCTTTTCAAAGGGGCGGTCAAGCGAAGATGTTTAAGTCTGATGCCACGGTTCGGGCATCAACCGTAAGCTGAAATTCATGAGTTGTCGATGCCGATCATCTTAATCGCGTTTTTTTAGGAATGAATTTCGGTCCCTTGGGTCTGTATCAAAAAGAAACATGGGTAACAATATACGGAGACCATTGAATCCAATAGACACACTGTCCCGGGCCCTTCTGTACTGGGTCATTTACCCGAAAACTTTCCCGGACTCCTCTCCATAACCATACAATCAGTCTTTCCCCCTCGATCTTGATCCTTCCCTGTTTATCGGCAGACACAATTTGACCGTTGTCCCCTTGCCTTTTTCGCTCAGGATTTCCAGGTGCCCTCCGTGGTACTGAAGAACCTCCCGTGTTATACCCATGCCGAACCCTTTTCCGTTGTTCATACGGGGGTTTGGAGGGTTGTCGACGTGCCTCCCGTCCATTCCGGAACCCGTATCGGAAATCTCTATCGTTACGAAATTTCCGGAGTGAGTCTCCCTCTGTGTCTTCACGGTGAGCCAGCCGCCCGAGGGCATGGCGTCCATGGCATTGTTTAATACACTCAGGACCGCCTGCTCGATCTGAAATGCGTTTGCCATTACGGGCGGAATGTCGCCGTACTCATAAACCGGTCTTATATTGCGGACATGGGCCTGGAGTGATGTGAACGACTGCAGCTTCTTCATCAGCGAATTCAAGTCCGTCGGAGAAAATCCCTCGTCTGAAATCGAGGTGCTGAGAAATTTCGAGATAAAGCTGTCAAGCCGTGCTATCTCTTCGTTCATTATCTTTGCGAACTCGACGAAGGACGGCTCGGCTGCATATCTTTCGCTGAGATACACCACCGCGCCCTTGATAGCGTTGAGAGGATTTCTTACCCCGTGAGCAAGCGTCGAGGCGTTCTTCCCGATATCAATAAACCGCTGTGAGTGGCGGAAACTGACGGCAAGAGAGCAGGGTGAAAGGTTCGAAATCGTCACCTTGACCGCCCTTACGGCACCGGCGGCCTTCGCGGGACTGATGCGGATATCCGCAGTTGAGTGGTCGAGCATGCAGCCAAAGACATGGCCCTTCAGTACGCGGGCCTTCTTTTCTTTCAGGACCATCGACAGGGCCTCTTCGCCATCGGAGAAAACCGGCTGCAGGACTTCAAAGTATTTCCTCCCCCGGACTTGAGCGGCTTCCTTGCCCGTAAGTCTGGCAAGGTCCTCACTCCAGGAAGTAATCCTTAATTCTTTATCAGTAGAAAAAATATATGCCATTTTGGTGCTTCCTAATTTTAAGTTTAACCGGAGAGCCGCCAATGTCAAGTTTACCACACTCGAGATTCGTTCAAAAAAGCATGATTGGCATATGTCTTGCTACATTCCTGGCAGGCGGAGTGCACTCAATCGAGCGCTTAACGCGCGGGAGGATACCATGTGCGGCATAGTGGGTTACGTAGGCAGGAAGGATGCCATCTCCCTGCTTGTTGACAGTCTGAAGAGGCTTGAATACAGGGGCTACGACTCCGCTGGAATTGCCTGCCAGAACGGAAAGGGCCTGGAAGTATTCAAAACCAGGGGCAAGATCAGGGACCTTCAGCAGATTCTTCCCGGCAGCTGCTCCGGGATCAGGGCGGGGCTGGGACATACCAGGTGGGCCACTCACGGAGAGCCTTCGACGAGGAACGCCCATCCTCACGTTGCGGGAGGCGTCGCGGTGGTGCACAACGGGATCATCGAAAATTATCGTGACCTGAAATCTCGACTCGCCAGGGAAGGATGCCGGCTTTCTTCGGACACCGATACGGAAGTGATCCCCCACATGATTTCAGCGAACCTGGAACGGGGGCTGTCTATCGAGAAAGCTATTGAAGAGGCGCTTGCCCGGCTGAGGGGCACGTACGCCCTTGGGATCATGAGTGAGGCCCATCCTTATACGCTGTTTGCCGTGAGAAAGGGAAGCCCCCTGGTGGTCTCTATGGGTGACGAGGAATTCTTCTTTGCCTCGGATATCCCCGCGGTTCTTCCCTACTCAAGAAAGTTCATCTTTCTCGAGGATGGACAGATATGCAGGCTGTCCCCCGAAGGCCTGGATCTCCGTTGCATGGAGACTGGGAGCAAGGTGCCCGTAAGTGAAAGGATCACCGAGATTTCATGGAACCCCTCCCTGGCGGAAAAAGGCGGTTTCGATCATTTCATGCTGAAGGAGATTTATGAGCAGCCCCGGACGGTA
>JARRRD010000062.1:0-4216 GCA_037381085.1 Candidatus Sulfobium sp. | reverse complement strand
GGAAACTTCTCGATGAATCGGGTTTCTCGCCGGAGGTCATACTTGGTCTGAGACGGGTGCACATTGTGGCCTGCGGTACTTCGTACCACGCGGGACTGATCGGGAAATATCTCATAGAAGAGATCGCCAGGATACCGGTCACTGTTGAGATAGCCTCTGAATACAGGTATAAGAAGCCGATTAATGAGAGAGGTACTTTTTTTATCTCCATCACCCAGTCGGGAGAGACGGCCGACACCCTCGCGGCACAGAGAGAGGTCAAGCAGATAGGCGCGACGACTCTCACTATCTGCAACGTCCTGGGGAGCACTTCGTCGAGGGAGGCCGATTTTGTCCTTTATACCCGGGCAGGTCCCGAGATAGGGGTTGCATCGACAAAGGCATTTACCGCCCAGATGACCGTTCTCTATCTGTTCGCCGTGGCCCTCGCTGCCGGGCGCGGCAAGCTTCATCATAAAGAGGAGAGCGTCCTGATATCCCATCTTCTGAAAATACCCGAGCTCCTGAAAGAAACGCTGAAGAAGGACCGCGAAATCCGGGAGATCGCCAGGACCCTTGTCCACGCGAAGAATTTTCTCTTTATGGGAAGAGGGATCAATTATCCCGTGGCCCTCGAAGGGGCGCTGAAGCTTAAGGAAATATCCTATATTCACGCGGAAGGATATGCCGCCGGCGAGATGAAGCACGGTCCTATAGCCCTCATCGAAGAGGGATTACCGGTAGTTGTCGTGGTCCCCAAAGACAACCTCTTTGAAAAGATATTTTCCAACATAGAGGAAGTGAAGGCCCGGGCCGGCAGGGTGATAGCGGTGACCGACAGCCCTGAAAGTCTTGACGGGAAAGTGGATGATCTGGTGGAGGTCCCGACCACCCATCATGCGCTTTTCCCCTTTGTCAATATCATCCCTCTGCAGTTGCTTGCGTATCATATCGCGGTGATGAGGGGGTGCGATGTTGATCAACCGAGAAACCTTGCGAAGAGTGTGACCGTTGAATGACAAGGGGACTTGAGATAACTGCGCTATCTTCTGAAAGGTCATCCTGCGCGCTCTGATACGTGGTGGAGGAACTGAAGAATGCCTATCAGGATGGTCGAACATGGAAATATGAGGGCCTCCGGAGGGCGTACGCGCATGAAAATGCAGCCGGGGCAATCAGGTAAGTCAGGTACGGAATTGATGGGCCATATTTCCTTCCAGAAGTTTCCTGTTGTCGGATTGCCGTCACTTGAGGACCCCGGCAGGCTGTATGACTCCATTGTAGAGATTGCCTCCATCCTCACGAACACGGCCAGGGTGTCCCTTATGCTACCCGAGCACGGAGTGCTTCGCATAAAGGGCGCGAAAGGTATCGACAAAGATGTCGCCAGAAAAATCAGAATAAAGCCCGGCGCCGGGATTTCGGGCAAAGTGTTCAAGGAAGGAGAACCGATGGTAGTCGCCGATGTCGGCAAGAGCCTTCCGGCCCAGAAGAAACCGAATTACCGGACAGGGTCCTTTGTCATCGTGCCTCTGAAACTGGGCGAGGAGACAGTCGGGGTTCTCAACATTTCAGACAGGATTGACGGTCGGGCTTTTTCCGAAGATGATGTCAAATTTATCCGGAACCTCGCATACTTCGCCTCCATAGCGATCAGGGGAGCACATTGTTGCAGCAGGCTGGAGGAGTTGAAAACACTTTCCTTGACGGACAGTCTGACAGGACTCTTTAACAGAAGGTATTTCGATGAGCGCCTCCACGAAGAACTACACAGGGGTACACGCTACAATTCCTTTTTCTCGCTCGCTATTCTCGACATAGACGATTTCAAACTCTTCAATGATACGGAGGGCCACCTTGCGGGAGACGGAGTGCTCAAGGCAATCACGCATATAGCCAGGGAATCTCTGAGGTCTATCGATGTCATTGCCCGGTATGGCGGCGAAGAATTCGCCATCATAATGCCTGAGACAAGGAAAGACGAGGCCTTTCTCGTGGCCGAGAGGACGAGAAAGAATATCGAGGAACTCATGTCCGGCCATTGGGAGAAGTTCCCGCATAAGGACATCACGGTAAGCATAGGTATCGCATCCTTCCCCTGGGACGGTAAAGACGCCGCGACGCTGATAAGAAGTTCCGACAAGGCCCTTTACAGGGCAAAGGTAAGCGGTAAGAACAGGACCGTCGTGTGGGGAACGGGAGAGCCGGAGTAGTCCTGACGCCTGAATACTGAATTATGTAAGACGAAGCGTCACTTCCTCGACCCGTGGTGCAGACTTTTCATGAAGACCTTCCCGACTGTCAGTCCGATCACTGTTCCGATGATCGCGCCCGCAAAGAAGTCCGAAAACCAGTGGATCGTCATCGAAACGCCTATGCCTACGTACAGGGCATAGAGAGCTGCCGCGCATCGCGTTACCCTGCTGTCCGGATACAGCGTCCATACCGCTGCCGCCATCGCGAATGCGACGGTGGTATGTGAAGAAGGCCAGCCGAAAAAGACCCCTCCCTTCAGAAATCCGAAGCGGAACTCCCTGCTGGTATCGACCATACTGCGGACGGCGTGTCTCAGGCCGGGCCTTCCCGTGAGGGCCTTATAGAAAGAAGCGATGAGCAGGCCGATGACGGCCGCCTGCGCCGCTGCATAGGCGCTGCGGACGGCGCGACGGTCCTTGCGGACGATGCCGAATGCAAACGAGGCGATTGGAAACACTACCGGTACGAGCCAGCCCAGGAAGACCGCCGGAAAGAGATAGCGGGCAAACGGCCTTGTAGTCTTGAAATAGAGCCAGTCAAAGCCGGAAGTGACGATTATAACTGTAGTAATGATCGCAAGAAGATGCCACAACAGGTTGCGCCCCCAAAAGGACCGGAGGATATTGCGCGGCAGCGTATGGAAGAACTCCCGCGTCAGGCCGGACATGGTGACTGTCCTGCCGGTCTCCTGGTCCGGAAAGGGAATACAAAGATCGGGTCCTGTTTCGTCATCCTGTTTCATGCACGTTTATATTATGCTGTACGAATGACCAAATTGGAATCGCGGGGCTGCCTTCTTCATCCGGTCCCTGTATCCGGAGAATATCGAGTAAAACAGTCAGGCCGACAAAGGTCAAATGATTCATGACCCCGTTCCCCATGGAGTTGATGTTATCACTTTCCCTTCGTCGTACCTCTCTTCACCTCCCTTCTCATTTGATGGTGACGGTCAATCGCCCTTGTTGACAGGCGGGTGGGACTTCAGCCACGCCTTCATGAGAAGTATTTCGTGCCGCTGATTCCTGATAATCCTGTGGGCCAGCTTGCGGAGTTTCCTGTCTTTGCCATACAGCAGCAACACCTTGGCCATGTCGACGGCGCCCTGGTGGTGCGGAATCATCATGGTGACAAAGTCGTGATCAGGATCGCCGGTCCTCGACGCCTGCTGCATGCCCCTGCGCATGACGGCCATGGATTCGTCCATGAGAACAGGAAAGGACTTCTCCCTGGTCGCTTTAAAAGTCCCTTCAGACAGCATCTTTTCCTCATTACCGCTTTGATCGCGGTGAGCGTCCCGGGCAAGCACCACGTCACTGATCGATGCGGCGAATATTATCAAAGAGACGATAAGAACTCCAAACGACAACTGTTTGATTTTCATTTATTCTCCCTTCTTCCTCCCTGAGGACACACGGGGATATCGTAAATACTCCAAAACCTGTTGTAGCGGGATGGGGACGTGTCATCGCAGGACACGTCCCCATGGAAACTGCGTTCAAATTCTATCATAAAAGTCTTGCAGTGGGCAGCTGACCTCCTGCGGGGGTGAAAATCACGGGACAGTTCACAACGATATCAGTCTGCTCGATGGTCACGAGGCCGTCCGACTGGGCCGCCAGGACCTCTTCTTCCGAGGTCAGCGTATGCGGAGTTGTGCCCGGGTTCCATGTCACCTTGCTGACCCGCCAGAGCGGAGTGTACTCGGGGTCTGAGTTGTCGGGTCCGGCGGGTATCGGAGCCGACGGTATCACATTGCCCTGCGAGAAATTGGTGACTGCATAAATGTCGTCAACGGCGTCAGCGTCGATGGCGTCGGCGAGCCTTGCCACAAAGTGCACGTTCTGCTGCCGGGCGACCCCTTGGTCGGACGCCTCTGTCTGTATGTAATACGCGACTTGGCCCTTGTACCAGCAACTGACCAGCGGAAGTTCGACGGTAGCAACGGTTTTGCCCGTCGTAATCTTTGCAGTGGGCAGCTGAC
>JARRRD010000061.1:0-12300 GCA_037381085.1 Candidatus Sulfobium sp. | reverse complement strand
ACCTCGGCTTCTCAATAGGCACCTGCGGAAAAGACGGTCAGGGAGTGCCCGTCTCTGACGCGATGCCGACGGTCAGGATACCTGAGATTGTGGTCGGCGGCGTCTATGGGTAGTGAGGGCAGTCTCCCGTCCCTGACCCTCCCCCCGGATTGTCGTCGGCAAGCTGATGAATACCCGGGAATATGGATGGCCCTGGGGGGCAGACTGTGTTAAACTGGAGACAACTGAGGATATTTCTCTACACCAACAGGGACAGGTTTGTTGATTTACCAACGACTAAAAGCTGGCACGGTGCTTGCTTGCATATAGGCTGTTGCTATGCGTTCACAGCGAACAATAAGAGAAGAAGTCTGTTTCGAAGGCATCGGCCTGCACACGGGAAGATACGCGAGGGTTACCCTTAAACCTGCCTCCCGGGACGCCGGCATAACCTTTGTCCGGACCGACAAGAACGTGGTGATAAAGGCACACGTCGGTTCTGTAATCGATACCGCTTTTGCCACGACAATCGGGTTCAACGGGGTAAAAATAAGGACCGTTGAGCATATACTGGCTGCGGTTGCGGGGCTCGATATAGACAATATCGTCATAGAAGTAAACGGTCCTGAAATTCCCATTCTCGACGGCAGTTCGACGGAGCTGATAGCGATGATAGAGAAGGCTGGAATCGCGAAACAGGGGAAAAAGAGGCCTTATCTGAGGATCAAGAGACCCGTGATGTTCGACGACGGTCATTCGAAGATCGCGGCCCTGCCTTACGAGGGCAGGAGAATCACTTACAGTATATTTTTCAACCATTACGGTTTTGGTGAACAGAAGCTTTGCCTCGATATCAGCGGAGAGTCTTTTGTCAGGGAAATCGCCCCTGCCCGTACCTTCGGATTTCTTAAGGACATCGAATACCTGCGAACGAACGGCCTGGCAAAGGGCGGTTCGCTCGAAAATGCGATCATCCTGGGGGAAAACGGCGTAATGAATTCATCGGGACTGAGATTCAAAGATGAATTTGTCAGGCATAAAGTGCTTGATTTAATTGGGGATTTTACACTCCTCGGCTTTCCGATAGACGGACATATAATAGCAAGCAGGTCAGGACATTCCACTAACATAAAATTTCTCAAGAAATTGCTCTCGGTCCCTGACGTCTGGGACATCACGATGGAAGAACACTCCTCCGCAAGCCCTGTTTTGCAGGTAAATACCTAAGAGCCGCCTCAAAAAGATTTTCCAAACCCGGTCAATTGTGCTAAGATAATCAGCGACAACCAAAAAAAGAGGCTGGAGAACGGCCATTCTCCAGCCTTGAAATAAGCGGTTGCGAGATTATTTTTTCTTCTTCGGGGCTGCCTTCTTGGCCGCCGTCTTCTTCGGGGCTGCTTTCTTTGCTGCCGGCTTCTTGGCGGCTGCCTTTTTTACGGCCGGCTTCTTTGCTGCCGGCTTTTTCGCTGCTGCCTTCTTCGGAGCTGCTTTCTTCACTGCCATCTTCTTCACCACCTTTCCATCCCCTGAGAAGGGGAAAATTGAATTAAAGCTTACCCATCAGCACTATCCTGTTTCCTGACAGGAGCTTTTCCAGGTCGGCGTCGCCGCTTTCCCTTTTCTGCTTGAACTCGCTTTCCTCCATTGAGACCACAACTATCTTCTTGCCGAATTTTTCTTCGATGTCCTTGATCCCGGCAAGGATTGAAGAAGAGTCCCCTGCGATAAAGAGGTTAACCGTATCGGATTCCTCATTTTCCGCATAGGGCCCGTAAATAAAGGCTATCTTTATCCCCGAAGGTTTGATCAGGGTCTTCAGGGCGCCCGGCGCCCCCAATGATTTTGCAATAAGACTTTTCAATTCCGAAAAGAGAGGAGATAATTTGTTCGCCTGGAAATATTTCAGGTTTGCGACCCTCGTTCCCGTGAGCACCCCCATCTTTTCGAGATTATCGAGTTCCCTCTTGACCCCGGAAGGGTTCTTCCGCAGAAGGGTTGCGAGCTCCCGGACATAGAACCTCTCGTCAGGGTTGTTCAGCAACAGCGCCAACAGATCAGCTCTGACTGATGATGAAAACAGACTTTTAAGTGTGTCCCGCCCTTGAGTCGACATTCTGTTTCTAAATATACAACAGGTCGCCCACTATTGTATTCAAGAATGGATGACATATTGCATTTCAGGATACAATCTTTCGACTTTTCGGAACAAAAAGATAGTAGAACAACTAAGCCGAAACAGTAAAAATAAACGATCGTTGCAGACTTGGAACGATCATACAAAAATTAAGAATAGCGTTGCTGAGCTCGCGAAGGCTTGGCCGGACCGGCCTGAAAGGCAGGCCGCAATGGTCACCCAATGATCAGCCTCTTCACCGTACTGAGGTTCTTTCTGTCATCGTCATCTGCTCTTTTCGGGGTCTCGAGGATCAGCGGGATATTGACAAGTACGGGCTGCGTAAGGATATTCCGCAGGCCTTCCAGTCCAATCTCCCCCCTGCCGATGTGTTCGTGTCTGTCTACGCCTGAGCCGAGGCTTTCCCCGGAGTCATTCACATGAATGAGCTTCACCCTGTTTATGCCTATGTAATTCCCGAGCTCCTTCGCCATGAAATCCGCCGCTCCGGCACTCCTCATGTCGTAACCCGCAGAAAAGGCGTGACAGGTATCGATGCACACTCCGGAGACAAAACCGCCGGGGACGGCTTCCAGTATCTCTCCCATCGCTTCAATCCTGGAGGCTATGTCCCCCCTTTCTCCCGCCGTATTCTCAAGCAGAATTCCCGACCTCCACCGTCCCCTGGCCGATACCTCAACCAGGCACGATATCGCTCTTTTCCTTGCGGCAGCAGGATCTTCTCCGGAGGCGCTTCCGGTGTGCAGTATAACGTAGTCCGCGCCCACAGAGTCGGCGATATCCAACTCGGATGCGACCATGTCCATCGATTTCCTTCTCAGGTCCGCTCTCCGTGAGGCAAGGTTAATCAGATAGGAAGAGTGAATAAAAACGGGAGATATGTCAAATTCCTTTCGCAGTCTCCTGAAAGCCTCGTATTCACCGGGGTTTCTCTCTCTTATCCTCCATCCCCGGGGATTGTGAGAAAATATCTGCAGGGTATCGCATCCCAGTTCTTTAGCCCTAAGCAGACTTCGAGGTAGACCTTCTGATATGGACGTATGTACTCCTATTCTTCGCATGTCTACCCTATTGTTGCACAAGATTCTCTGAAAAGAGCGGAAGGGGCAAAACTGTCTTATGTAAGGGATTTCAGTTTTTCCGGCTCCCTTATGATAATCTTTCCGGCCCTTGAAGTGATAATGCCGGCCTTCGACAGTTTGCTCGTTGTCCTTATGGATGTTTCAACTGTCGTACCCACCATCTCGGCGATATCCTGCTTTGTAAGGTTCATGTTTATCATGACGCCCCCGGTCGTCTTTTCTCCCGCCTTGTCCGCCAGCTTTATCAGAAGTGAAGCAATTCGTGACTCCACTTTTTCAAGGGCTATGCTCTTTAGCATCTCGTGAGACCCCTTGATCCGGTCGCCGATGCTGGCCGCCATGGCAAACATGAGGTTCGGGAACCTGTCCATAATGGTCATGAGGTTATTCCGGGAGACTTTGAGAACCTCCGTGTCTTCCATTGCCACAGCATTGGCAGGGTATGGAAATCCTCTGACTGCCGCCACGCCCCCGAAAAATTCCAGTGGGGAGATAATCTCAAGTATTATCTCCTTGCCCTCCTGCGAGAGCTTGGTGATCTTCACCTTGCCCCCGATTACAATATACAGCCATTCCGATGGATCTCCCTCGGAAAAAATCAGCTGTTTCCTCTTGAATCCATCGGTCGTGAAATAGGGGGATATCTCCTTCGCCTCCCGGGGGTTTAGAGAACTGAAGAAAGGGATCTCTCTGAGGTCAAACATAGGTCTAGAATAATAAAAAATCGCGCTTATTACAATAAATCATTATTTTTCTGTAATTTGTCCTAAGGTTGCATAATCCGGCCCACTTTATTCACGAATGAACGGTGGCTAAAATTAAAATTTATAAGTCAACTGTTTTTTTACTTGACAAGTCTTATAAAGTTTGGTTTCATATAGTTATTAAGCGCCTCGTTACCTCCCCTAAGCTGCTGTCCACATCCCACGGGCAGCAGCATTTTTTTGTCCGGCCTCTTCAAGAGCACACGGTGAGCCTCACATTTCCGGAATTATCGACATTTATACGGCTTGACTCATAGCCTCTTCTCCCTCCGGTACTTTCTCCTGGCGCTCACCGCGGGTCAGGTATGTGATGAAACAGCCCCGGAACGGCGGGAAGAGCAGTTCGCAACGGGTTGGCAGCATCTTCAACTGCCGGGCACAGGATGAATTGATGATATAATAAATGCGCTTCTTGCATGCCCCGCCGGGTACGGAGGTAATAAAATTTCTTCGATTATTGTAGATGGTTATAACTTTACCGGGATCGACCATGGCGATCTTGGCGTTGAGAGAGAAAAGATGGTCCGTCTCCTTGTGGAATACAGGAAGATGAAGGGCCATGACATCACTGTAGTCTTCGACGGCTGGAAATCGGGCGGACGGAGTGAAGCTACCATGAAAACAGGGGGCGTCAGGGTGATCTATTCCCGGCTGGGCGAAACGGCCGATTCGGTGATAAAACGGATAATAGAAAAAGACAAGAGAGAATGGATCGTAGTAAGTTCCGACCGTGACATCGCAGCACATGCCTGGTCGCATGGAAGCGTCGCCCTTCCTGCGGCCGAATTCCATGCCGTGCTCCGGAAAGCCTCTGCTTCGATCTCGGGGGCTTACGAGCCACTGGATGATTACGACGACGTGCCTGGTAGAAAAGGGAACCCGAGAAAGCCTTCAAAAAAGGAGAAGGCGTTGCTGAGGGCTCTGAAGAAACTCTGATGTTAAGATCATTGCTCAGAATGCGGCCGGCCGATTTACTGAACTTTCTGTTTCTGATTTTTCTCATAGCGGTCACGGTAGTATTCCATCAGAGGATAAAAAGTCCCTGGGAGCCTGTATCGCTTTACGTTTCCCTTCTGATCTGCCAGGCGGTGCTGATACGTTTCCGGGGCAGAAACAGCCTCATGGGGCTGGTTTACGACATCGTCTTCCCCCTGATATCGATCCTCTGCATCTTCGACAGTCTTGGATGGATCGTCCACTCCATCAATCCCCGCGACATCGACCCTCTTCTGATCCGGCTGGATTTCATGCTTTTTAACGGGACCCCCGCCATCATGCTCGAGAAGATACAGTCACCCTTTCTCACGGATATCCTGCAGCTGTCATATTCCAGTTATTACTTCCTCCCGGTCATACTCGGCATTGCCCTCAAGACGAACAATGAAGATTCCCATTTCGAGCGCTCCCTTTTTCTGGTCATGCTCTGCTTTTACCTTTCTTATGTCGGTTACCTTCTGTGGCCCGCCCTCGGGCCGAGATTTTCGATTCATGCACTTCATGAAGACAAGCTCAGGGGCTTTATAGTGGCGGATCCCATAAGAGATTTCCTGAACAGGCTGGAGGGGGTCAAGCGTGACGCCTTCCCCAGCGGACATACCGGGGTGTCACTGGTGGTCCTCTATCTCACTTTCAGGTTCGAAAGGCGGCTTTTCTGGATCTTTCTGCCCATAGTGCTCGCACTTATTTTTTCGACGGTTTACTGCAGGTACCATTATGTGGTAGATGTAATAGCAGGCGTAATTCTCACTTTTGTTACCATAATCATAGGGGAAACATACTATGGATACAGGTCAAAGAGAGTCGATACTGATCGTTGAGGACGAGAAGAAGATAGCTGAGATCGTCAAGGCATATCTCGAAAAGGAAAAATACCGTGTAGAACACGCCGAAACAGGCGAAGAGGCGCTGACATACCTTAACGAGCCGTTTGACCTCATCATACTTGACCTCATGCTGCCCGACATTCAGGGCGAGGAGCTGTGCGGCATCATCCGCAAGAATTCCGACGTGCCCGTGATAATGCTTACGGCCAAGAGCGGCGAAGAGGACAGGATAAAAGGTCTCGGCCTGGGAGCGGATGACTATGTAGTTAAACCCTTCAGTCCCCGGGAGCTTGTGGCGAGGGTGAAGGCCCATCTCCGGCGGGCGGGGAAGACAAAGAAGAAAGTCCTCAGCTATAACCACGGCGCACTTAAGATCGACACGACCCACTATGAAGTCCTGAAGGAAGAAAAGCAGCTCGTCCTCACTCCTACGGAGTTCAAGATATTGCTGGCCCTGGCCGAGAACCCCGGCAGGGTCTTTTCCCGGGACCAGCTCGTCAATGTTGTCCAGGGATATGATTTCGAAGGATACGACCGGACAGTCGATGCTCATGTAAAGAATCTGCGCCACAAAATAGAAAGAGACTCGAAGGACCCGCAGTTCATAAGGACGGTATACGGGATAGGCTACAAGTTCACAGGCACGCCTGATGAGGACTAAACTCTTCTTCGCTTTCTTTACTGTAATAGTCATAGCCCTTATATCAAACCTCATATTCGAGCAGTTTGTGGAAAGGGATTTCGGGAATTACGTACGAGGTGCCGATGAGGACAAACTCTATTGGGTTCTTGCGTCCATCGAAGGGAGTTTTTCGAGGGGCAAATGGGACGCAAAGGAGTTGGAAGACTCGGTTCATTGGGCCACAATGCTGGGCTTCGAGGTCCGGGTTGACGACACCTCGGGTAAAGAGATCACGACCTCGGAAGATGTCCTGGGCGAACTCAGTCCCCTGATGAGACGGAGAATGGAGGGGATAGTGGATATTCATTCCGCAAAAGGGAAATATGAAACCTACCCGCTGTACCTCAGAGGCAGTCAGATAGGAGTGCTGAGAGTCAGACAGCTGAGCCGGATTGGAAGTATAAGTGAAAAAGAGGCCACGTTCAAGCGGAGAGGGATGGAATTTCTCATTATATCTTTCGTCATCGCAGGCGGCAGCGCGCTCTTTCTCGCCCTTTTTTTCAGCCTTTTTCTCTCCAAACCCCTCAATAAAATGAAAAAGGCCGTCGAATCTCTTGCGAAGGGTGACTTCAGTGTGCGTGTGGCAGTGGCTTCGAAAAAAGACGAAATAGGCAGGCTCGCCGAGAGCTTCAATTTCATGGCGGAGGCGCTTCAGAGGGAAGAGGCCCTGCGCAAGCACCTGACGTCCAATGTCGCACACGAACTGAGGACGCCTCTCTCCGTCATGAAGGCCAATGTCGAGGCGATGATTGACGGCGTAGTGGAAAGACAGGAGCGGGGGCTTGAGAATGTTCGGATGGAGGTGGAGAAACTTATCAGCCTGGTCGAAGGCATTGAGGACCTGGCAAAGGCCGAGGCGAGTTTCTTCTCCGGAATGCATTACATAGAGGTGGACCTGCAGGGTTTTCTCTCGAATGTGGTGGATAAGTTGATGCCACTCGCGAAGGAAAAAGGACTCGAAATGAAACTGGGGACTAACCTTATTCTGCATGTGTTCACTGATCCCGGCAAGCTTGAGAGCATTGTTCAGAATATTCTTACAAACGCCATCAGGAACACCGAGCGCGGCGGAATCCGGATTGATTATGGCGCATCGGGCCGGATGTTCTTTGTCGAGATAGCCGATACAGGCGCCGGGATATCCGGTGGAGATACTACCCTGATTTTCAAGAGGTTTTACAGGGGGGAAGGCTCCGAAGGCAAAGGCCTCGGACTGGCCATCGTAAAGGAGCTCATTGACATGATGGGCGGCCGCATCGACCTAAAGAGCGAAGTGGGCAAAGGAACGGTATTCACTATATGGCTGCCCCTGGGAAGCTGATAATGGACATACCTTTCAAGAAGACACGTGCCGGAATACGGATCGAAGTGAAGGTCGAGCCCAGGTCTTCCAGGAAGGGAATATCGGGAACCATGGGAGACATCCTGAAAGTGAAACTGACGGCGCCTCCCGTCGGAGGCGCGGCGAATGAGCAGTTGATAGAGGTGATCGCAGAGGCGACGGGGACAAAAAAATCCAGTATATACATCGTAAGAGGTCTTTCCTCGAAAAGAAAAATCGTTGAAATAAGAGGGGTGAATGCACTGTGATTCGGTCCGCTTCTTCATATTTTCTTCATGACTATCCCCTATCATCTGTTATAGACTATTGAAAATGACGAGGGTTCTCTTTTTACTGGTATTGGTTGGCTCTTTTTTTCTCATGCTTGGGAGTGCCGGGGCATTCGACAGGATTATTACTCCCTACGGAGATTATTGCAAGGAGTGCACCAGCTACGGGGTCTGCCGGGATGTGATGCCGGTGAAAGAGTCCATCAATGCAATGAGCAAGTATTATCGGCAGAAGGGATACACGGTCGGCAACGTCTATCATAAGGGCAGGTTCATTGAGGCCGACATTTACAAGAACGGCAAACAGGTAGACAAGGTCCTTTTTGACAGAAAGACGGGAAGACTGAGGTCCATCTATTAAGGAGTCCCCTCCGCCGCCTTCGCCCGGCGGGTCAGTTCAAACTGAAACATTTTTCCTGTCCCGAAGTATTCATGTCGTCATCAGTCATCTTGAAGCAGATTGTGACAATTTCTCTGCGCCTTCTCCGTCTGCGGCGGACTGCGTTTTGGCCACGCTTTGACGGATAGGTTATAATGAATAAATCATCAATGAAGGGAGAACTGTATGGCAGTGGTCAAAAAAGGGGATACGGTCAGAATACATTATAAAGGAAGGCTCGAAGATGGGACCGTATTTGACTCTACGGAGGGCGGGGCATCTCTCGAGTTCACCGTCGGCATAGGCGAGTTTCTGGCAGGACTTGAAAACGGGGTGCTGGGTATGGAGCCCGGCAAGTCGAAGACGCTTTATATCGTGGCGGAAGAGGGCTACGGCTTGCACAAAAAAGAAAGGGTCTTTGAATATGACAGGGGAAAACTGCCCGAGGGTTTACAGCCCGCTGTAGGGCAGCAGATGCAGATGTACCGGGCGGACGGCATGCCTGTAACGGTCACCCTGGTCGGAGTGTCGGACTCGACTGTCACCATGGACTGCAACCATCCGCTGGCGGGAAAAAATCTCATCTTTGACATTACTCTTGAAGAAATCGTTTAGCCGGATTATTTACCCCGGCGTTGCAAAACAGCTCAGAAGGGACACCGAAAAAGTCTTGTAATGACGACATGATCTTATTTATCTTCCACATAAATGAGGACCCAACGTTAGGTGACTCCCGGAAAACGGCCGGCTGGCCACTTTATAGGGCTGTAAGGTGTCGCTACAAGATATCTTTCAGCGTCCCTTCCGGGCTTACTGGGATTTTTTTGCGACTGCATGTTTACAATGTGCGGCAGACCGGCCTTCTCCCTGCAGAATCTGCATAACGGTAAGGTAATCCATGCTGCCGCAGGCAACCGCAGATCAGAGTAAAGACAAAGTCGAAAAGGTCAACCTGAAGGCCCTGTCCGGTGACGACATATTACGTTTCGTCGACGGCCTTGGGCTTCCCGGTTACAGGGCGGCCCAGCTTCTGCACTGGATGTACAGCCGTTGCGCCTGCCGATTTTCCGAGATCAGCGAGTTTTCGAAAGACCTGCGAATGACCCTGGATGCCGTCGCCTGCATCGACTCCCTGAGGCTTTTCAAAAACCTGAGATCAGAAGACGGGACGGAAAAATTTCTCTTCGCCCTGAAGGATGGTCTTGCGATCGAGAGCGTCCTGATCCGTGACAAGGACCGCCGAACCCTTTGTGTATCGTCCCAGGCGGGCTGCGCCATGGGTTGCCGCTTTTGCCTGACCGGTACGCTCGGCCTGGCCAGGAACCTTGGCGCCCATGAGATCGTGGACCAGATAATATCGGTCAACAGGCTTATCAGTCCGGAAAAGATTACGAATATCGTTTTCATGGGCATGGGCGAGCCGCTTGCCAATCTTGATGAAGTAGCAGAAGCCCTCTGGAGGATTGTAAAACTGGTCGGTATTTCCCGGAGGAAGATCACTCTTTCCACTGCGGGGCTGGCTGCGAAAATTCCCGCGTTGGCCGAAAAAGCCCCGGAGATAAACCTGGCGGTTTCACTCAACGCGGCAACGGACAAATCCCGCGATAAAATAATGCCTGTAAACAGGCGCTACCCTCTGAGAGTACTGCTCGAAGCCTGCAGGAGATACCCTCTGAAGCCGCGCAGGAGGATAACGTTTGAATATGTCCTCATCGAGGGAATCAACGATTCACCGCAGGAAGCCATCAGGCTGGTCCACATCCTCAGGGGGCTCAGGTGCAAGGTAAACCTTATTCCTCTGAACCCTCATCCCGGAAGCGATCTTGGACGGCCGGCAGACAATGACATACTGGAATTCCAGAAAATCCTTCTGCAGCACGACCTCACCGCACTTATACGGGAAAGCAAGGGTCGGGATATACTCGCGGCCTGCGGCCAGCTGACGGCGGAATATCAGTAGCCGGGCCGGGACCGGCAACATTTATCTTTACTTGACAGGGAACTTCTGCTAGTTTAGGAAAGAGCTGTTGCTGCAAACCATTTATGACGAGGAGACAGATGGCATCCGGGAAGATAAGAGTTACCGTCGTTTTGCTGGCCCTTTCCCTTATTGTTTCCTGCGCTTCGACGGGAATGGAAAGCCGCAGGCAGGCAGACGCCCATTACAAGCTCGGGGTGGCATACCTTGGTCAGGACAGGATACAGCAGGCTTACGTGGAATTTCAGAGGGCCCACGACCTTGACCCGCATAACAAGGAGGTCCTGAATGCCATCGGAATAGTTTACCTCCTGCATTTCGATGAGCCGGCCAAGGCGATAAAGTACTTTGAGAAGGCGGCCGAAGAGGACCCCGACTATTCGGAGGCATATAACAACCTTGGCTACTCCTACCAGAAGCTGGGAAAGTTTGAAACCGCAATAGCTTACTACAAGAAGGCGCTGTCCAATCCTCTCTATCCCACTGCGGAGAAGGCGTTCGCCAACATGGGCGATTCCTACTACAGGCTCGGCAAGTACGAATTGGCGGTAAGGGCTTTCAAGGAAGCCCTGAAGCGGGCGCCGGGGCTTGTCCCTGCCTATATGGGGCTTGCTCTTTGCTACAATGCGATGGGCCGTTACGGCGAGGCATCCACGGCGATGACGCAGGCCATAAAACTGAACCCGGCATACAAGGGCAACGCGGACAAGGCGGCCGAGGACCTTAGAGAGAAGAAACTCAGTGCCACCGGATACGAAGAGCAGGACATCAGAGATTATCTCGAAATCCTCAAATACTGACATCCCCTCTTCGCCTTTCCCACCGGCAGGAATGCGCCTTACGCGGCCTCTTCGTTTGTATCGTCTACGTATTGACACGGTCCGGCTTCGGAGATAATATGTACCAAAAACCTCTGGGAGGGGCCATGAACAAGATTGTTGTTTCCGTACTTTTGTCATTAGCTGTCGTACTGCTACCCAGCATTTCGAGCGCCGAAATCAGGGAGGGCAGTTTTGAAATCAATCCCTTTGCCGGTTATTATTTCCCTTCGACCGAAGCGCAGGACCACGGGCTTTACGGTCTGAGGGTGGGCTATAACCTGACAAAGAATTGGGGGGTGGAAGGCGCTTTTGACCATTTTGTAGACAGCGCGGAAATGTACCATGCCGATGTTCTTTACCATTTCAGCCCTAAGTCGAATTTTAATCCCTTTATCGTCGGCGGCATAGGCGACGCTTTCATACGTGAGGGCACCCATAATGCGTTCATGGGAAATATCGGCCTTGGCTTCAAATACTTCCTTTCAGATACGGTAGGGCTCCGCTTCGACGCGCGCGGGGAGTTCAGTGACTTTTCCAGCCTGGTCACCACGGCCGGCATTACGTTCCAGCTCGGAGGGAAAGTGCCCAAGGCCGCTCCCGTTGAGCAGGTGCCCGCTCCGACTCCGACTCCGCCTGCACCCTCACCGACGCCCATGCCCACTCCTGCGCCGGAAGCAACCCCGGCCCCGCCTCCCGCAGCCACCCCGGCCCCGGTCAGGGTAATCCTGGAAGACATCCATTTCGGATTCGACAAGGCCACCCTGACACACGCTGCGGAAGAAATCCTTGACAGGAACATTCAGCTGATCAGGGAAAATCCCGGCATAGAGGTCCAGATCGAAGGACACGCATGCGCACACGGGCCCGACGATTACAACATGGCCCTCAGCGAGAGAAGGGCCGACGCGGTAAAGGAATACCTCATTAAGGGCGGAATTCCTGCAGACAGACTGACAACGATCGCCTATGGCGAAACAAGGCTGGCCATGCCTGAAATCCCTACTCCGTACAATAAGGAGTCCATAGAGGCAAGGACCAACAGGAGAG
>JARRRD010000060.1:0-22010 GCA_037381085.1 Candidatus Sulfobium sp. | reverse complement strand
TTTTCGCGGAGGAACATGACTCAGAGAAACAATTATGCGGCCAGGATGGACTTGAAAAGGCAGCTGCAGGTTGCTGCCGGCCCGGTTTCCGATCGGTTCCCGGATGTCGACGGTATCGTCATACAGATGACTTACTTCAGAAAAGGCCTGAATCCGATCCTGATGCAGAGAAGGGTCAACGTCTTTCCGACGACTTACGCATATTTCAACATGGCTTGCATGATAAGCGGCTGCACCGACGGGGGTTTCGACCTGACTCCCGTGATTGCCGGGATGGTGAAAGAACACAAGAGACTTGGAAAAGGCAGCCTTGCCTGTTGTGGAAAAATCGGCGACATAGCGTCAGACCATGCCGACATTGCTTACGAAATCACCATAGAGTTCAATAAGGGAGCCCCGGCGGACTGAAGTCAGTGGACTGCCAGGTTATCGCTCAGGACGCGAGGTTTCTCTTGAACCTCTGTGCCTTGAGCCTCTTCCTCAACGCTTCCCTGCGTTTCCGCTTCTCTTTAACGGACGGCTTTTCATAATAACTTCTCTGCTTGATCTCCCTGAAGAGACCGTCTTTCTGGAGCTGCCGTTTGAGGGATTTCAGCGCCTTTTCCACGTCATTTCCGTAAACTTTTATGTCCAAGATATTTCTCCTTTTCTTAATGGAGAAAAATAAAAAGCCCCAGAGCTTTCAAAGTCCCGGGGCTTCTTTAACTCCAAAAGTTTCCACGCTATTATAACCCAATGTCTCCACAATTGTAAATATGAGAAAATTGACCTGTCAGAATACTGTCCGAGTGGCATTTTTGTGCCGGCGGGGAACAAAGGCAGGAATTTCAAGTCTGTCCGCGAAGTTCCCTCCGCCGATATCAACTTTTTTGTCCTTTCGCCAGAAAATCGGCGAGTTTCGCAAATTCCTCCATGCTCAGTGTTTCGGGCCTCCGACGGGGATCTATGCCGCAGGCAACAAGCTTGTCACGGATTTCATCTCCGAAGCTCCTCAGTGAGTTGGAAAGGGTCTTTCTGCGCTGTGAAAAAGAGGTCTTCACGATCCGGTAGAAGGTCTCTTCGTCGCGGACCGCCACGGAAGGCTTATCGAGTATCCTCATGTGGAGGAGAGCAGAATCCACTTTCGGCACAGGTCTGAACGCCTCCCTGGGGATCATGAACTTCAGTTCGGCATGAGCGAGATACTGGACCATTATCGAGAGGACGCCGTAATCCCTACCGCCGGGAGGAGCAACGATCCTTTCGGCAACCTCCTTCTGGACGGTAAGGGTCATTGTCGAAAGGCCCCTTCGGGCCTCCAGGAGCCTGAAAATGATCGGAGTTGTGATGTAGTAGGGAATGTTTGCAACTACCTTGAAGTTGCCGATCCCCTCGAATGGAAATTTAAGGACGTCGCCCTGGACTAGTTCCACGTTCCTGTAACCCGCGAATTCGGCCTTTAGATTAAGATAGAGCCTTTCGTCAAGCTCAATGGCTATTACCCTCTTTGCCTTGCCCGAGAGGACCCTGGTAAGTATCCCCGGTCCCGGACCTATCTCGACAACCGTATCGTTACCGTTTACCCCGGCGGCACGGACAATCTTTTCGAGAATGTAGCGGTCATAGAGGAAATTCTGACCGAGGCGGCTCTTCTTCATCAGATCCTGAGTATCGATGCAAGCCTTAAGGCCTCTGCCATGCTCGACGCGTCGGCCTTTCCGGTCCATGCTATGTCGTAAGCCGTCCCGTGGTCCGGGGAGGTCCTGACGAAGGAAAGGCCCACGGTGACATTTACGCCCTTGTCAAAGGCGATCATCTTTAAGGGAATGAGTCCCTGATCGTGGTACATGCAGACGACGATATCCGTTTGTCCCTTATATGCCTTGTGAAAGACCGTGTCAGGCGGGAAAGGACCGTCGGCCGGGATGCCCTCTTTCCTTGCGGCTTCCACTGCCGGTAGAATCTCCCGTTCCTCCTCGTCTCCGAACAGACCCGCCTCCCCCGCATGCGGATTCAGCCCCGCTACCGCGATCCTTGGCTGTTCGATTCCAAGCATGTCGCATGCCGTTTTCGCGAGGCGGATTGTTATCAAAACGTTCTCTTTTTTTATAAGGTCTGGAACGCTTCTCAGAGAGGTGTGGATCGTGACCAGTATAACCCTCAGCGGGCCTCCCACAAGCATCATCGCATAATCCTTCGTCCCCGTCAGTTCTGCGAGCATTTCGGTATGACCGGGCCACGAAAGCCCTGCCATCCTCAATGCCTCCTTGGAGATTGGCGCGGTCACGATGCCCCCGACTTTTCCAGCCAGCGCAAGCTCCACCGCTTTCTTGATATAAGCCGCACATGCCTTCCCTCCCGCTGCTGTCGGTCTACCCTTCTCGAATTCGGTTATCGCGCCGACATCGATGAGCTCTATGACATCAGAAGAGGGCTTTGATTCTCCGGGATCAGCGATGACCTTCAGCCGCAGGGGCGAAGCGACGAGTTTCAGAGCTTCTTCCATGACCGTGCGGTCACCGATGACGACAGGCGAGCACAGCCCCCTGATTTCTTCAGAAGCAATAGACCTGACTATAACCTCAGGGCCGACGCCTCCCGGGTCTCCCATGGTGATGGCGAGTTTCTTCATTCCCCGATGATCTTGACGAGTACCCTTTTCTTGCGTCTTCCGTCGAATTCCCCGTAAAAGATCTGCTCCCAGGGGCCGAAATCAAGTTTCCCCTCTGTCACGGCAACCATTGCCTCCCTGCCCATGACCTGCCGCTTCAGGTGGGCGTCGGCGTTGTCTTCTCCCACGTTGTGACGGTAAGCGGAGATTGGCTCGTGAGGTGCAAGTTTTTCGAGCCAGGCGTCGAAGTCATGATGAAGTCCGGATTCGTCATCGTTTATGAATACCGATGCCGTGATATGCATGGAGTTTACAAGGACTAGACCTTCCTTTACGCCGCTCTCCCTGAGACACTCCTGAATTTGAGGCGTTATGTTAATGAAGGCCCTGCGTGTCGGGACCTCGAACCAGAGCTCTTTCCGGTAACTTTTCATTCAGACCTCCCGTCTTGTCCCGGCGAGCGCAACTCACGTCCAACTCCCCGGTCTTTGTTCAGTATACCATGGAGGCAACATTTCAAACTTTCCCTCAAGGCGCTCTCCGGGCTCTCTTCCGGGAGCGGACGGCTTCGCCTGTCTTTACCCTCCAAAGCGGATGTCCGGCTCACCGTAATGCCAACGTTGATCGGTGGTTTGGGCGTTTTGACAAGTATTGATTCTTTATGGCCTCCATGAAAGGAAGGATTGGTCCATTGCAGTTGTACTTCCAATGGGGATATGCCCGTAGCGGATCGAAAGCTGCCTGTCGGCTTCAGATTTGGGTTCCCCGTCCACTGCTACTTTCCACATAGCCGAGACCAGCCCTGACCTGTCGGCTCCCGACATGCAGTGTATCAGGACGGGCCGAGGGGCTGTCTTGAATATCATCATAAGCTCATGCATCTGCCGGGCCGAAGGCTCCGCTGAAGCAGAAAGCGATATATCGTAATGCTTGATTCCATTGGCCGCGCTGAACCTTATCTCATCGCTGTACCACTTCTCGCCCGGGTTCCTGCCACGCAGGTTGATGATGCTCCGTATCCCGTATGTCTTCATGTAATATTCGAGCCGGCCGTAATCAGGCTGGGCGCACCTGTATGCCTCCCCCGGCGTGATCGCATGGAAATTGCCAATGCCGAAGAGTGTCAGATAATACCCTGCCGGAATGAAAAGGACTATCGTGACGACAATGAAAATTCTTCGCCCGGTCTTCCTTATCGGGGCGGATATTTGCAGTTTCCTTCCAAACTCCATCCTAAACGCCTTCCGGGTGGCTCATGGTCTTTATTTTAAACCATGCAGAGTTGCCGGATGCAGGTATATTCATAAGTACTGATCTGGAAAGCGGCAACCCCCCGCAGACCGGCCGGAGACTGCGCATAGATTATTCGGTACAGTTACAGTATTAACGCAGGGCCTCTTTATTCGTACTCAGCAGAATTTGACTGCAATCGGCGGCCGGTATTATCATATTATTCCTTATGCTTAAGCCGGAAAAACAGCTGGATATAATCAAGAGGGGCGCCGTGGAGATCATCAGCGAAAAAGAGCTCCTCGGCAAGCTCGAAAGGTCGGTGAAGGAGAACAGGCCTTTACAGGTCAAGGCCGGGTTTGACCCCACTGCGCCCGACATTCATCTCGGACACACCGTCCTTCTTGAAAAGATGCGGCAGTTCCAGGACCTCGGGCACGACGTCGTTTTCCTGATCGGCGACTTCACCGGCATGATCGGCGACCCGACGGGGAAGAGCGAGATGAGGAAACCCCTGACAAAAGAAGAAGTGGAGAAGAACGCCGAGACTTACAAGGCCCAGGTGTTCAGGATACTGGACCCCGAAAAGACGGCTGTCAGGTTCAACAGCGAATGGCTCGGAAAGATGAGCGCTTCGGAAATCATCCGGCTCGGCGCCTACGAGACCGTAGCGCGGATGCTCGAAAGGGACGACTTCAAGAAAAGGTTCAGGGGGCAAAAGGACATCAGCATAATGGAATTTTATTATCCCCTGCTTCAGGCCTATGACTCCGTGGCCATGAAGGCCGATATCGAACTGGGTGGTACTGACCAGACCTTCAATCTTCTGATGGGCAGAAACATGCAGAGGAAAATGGGGATGGAGGAGCAGGTTGTGCTGATGATGCCCCTGCTCGAAGGGCTGGACGGGGTGAACAAGATGTCCAAGAGCCTCGGTAATTACATCGGGATAACAGAGGACGCTGTCGAATTCGTCGGCGGAGAGATGGCGGGCATGTTCAAGAAGGTCATGAGCGTGCCCGATGAGCTTATCGAGAGATATTACGAGCTTTTGAGCCGGATTTCTCTCGAAGAGTTTGTCGCCCTCCGGGAGGGCCTCAGGAACGGGAGCAAGGACCCCCGGGACGCAAAGAAAGAACTGGCAACGGAGTTGGTGGAGAGGTACCATGGGGATGAAGAGGCGAAAAGGGCGAGGACCGAATATGAACTGATAATCGAGAAAAAGGCGGCGGGCTCTCTCGATGCGGCGATTCCGGTGATCACCATCTCAGCGTCCGCCAAATCGGCCAACTGGCTGCCTCATATCATGAAAGAAACCGGCCTTGCCAAAAGCACGAGCGAGGCGGTGAGGCTGATCAAACAGGGGGGAGTGAAGGTGGACGACAAGACTGTGGCAGACCCTGAGACGACACTTCCTGCCGGAGGCGAATATCTCATCAAGGTCGGCAAGAGAAGGTTCTATAAGGTAACGATAAAATAATCGGTGGGGTAGCCGATATGATTTCTTTCCAGGAAATAATACTTAAACTTCTCCTCGGCATGGTCCTCGGGGGGTTCATAGGGTTTGAACGCCAGACCCACAGCAGGCCGGCCGGTTTCAGGACCCAGCTCCTGGTCTGTGTAGCCTGTGTGCTCATAATGATCGTTTCGGAAGGGTATTATGCCGGCGGTCCTGCACACCCGGGCTATGTGGTGGACCCGACTCGTATCGCGGCGGGGGCAATGACGGGCGTGGGGTTTCTGGGCGCCGGCGTGATCCTCAAGACGGGCCTTTCGATACAGGGACTGACGACTGCGGCCTGCATATGGATCGTTTCCGCCATCGGTCTGGCTATAGGCGCCGGACAGTACGCTGCGGGCATAGTCGGATTCGTAATCACGGTTTTCTCATTATGGGTGCTCCGTATTTTCGAGGAAAGGATCCCCAGGATGGTATACAAGCATGTGACCATGGTGACCGATGAGTCGGGGGACGAAGACGCCATCCGTTCAATATTCGGAGGCAGAGGCTATAAGCTGCTCAAGATGGACTACCGGATAGAATTGCCGATCAATGAGAAGACATACATGTTCACCGCCTCCTCAGGTGACGACTCGGCACTGAAAGAGCTGATTGCGGATATCACCGGCCTTCCCTATGTGAAAAGGCTCGAAATAAAGAGCTAGCCAGGCATGGCGCACTTCAATTGTCTTCGTGGTGTGGGGTTTCTTATCATTCCCGCGAAGGCGGGAATCCAATCTTTTCAGCCTCAGGACAATGGATTCCCGATTACTACCTCGGGAATGATAAAGGTATTTTTCAGGATCTCCTGTGAGGAAGGATATTGACGACCCCGTCAGGACTCTTTCCCGGACCTCATGAATTCCTTCGCAAGTTCGATCAACCCGTATATCTTGAGATCTATATAATCGCCCCTGCTTCTCATCGCCGCCAGTTCGGAATATAGCCCGTCAAGAGGTACTTCGAATACCTCTATATCTTCCGTTTCGTCTCTGTTCGTTATCCCCGTAAAGGTGAGGCCGGTCGCGAGGAATACCCCAAGTATTTCTGATGAAAGCCCCGACGAAAGAGGACCCTCAGTGAGGAAATTCATCTCTTGGGCCGAATATCCCGTCTCCTCCGTGAGCTCTCTCCGCGCGGCTTCCGCAAGAGGTTCGCCGGGGGCGGCAAGACCTGCCGGCAACTCGACGACAAAACCGTTTACGGGTGGGCGGAACTGGCGTATGAGAAGCACGGAACCGTTATCCCTGACCGGTACTATTGCTGCAATACCGCCGCAGTTTACTCTTTCGACCGCCTCCCAGTCCCTTACAACCTCTTTCTCCGGTGTTACACCGGACTGCAGATCGGAGTATTTTATAAGGACCGACCTGAGAAATTTGCCCTGCCACATATCTTTCTTGCCGATGACTTTCATAACTTCCAACGCTCAATGGAGGGAGGCATATCAGATCAGTTCCTCCGCCTTCCTGAAAAGCTCCCCCATCCTTGTCGTCTCCTCGGAAATCTCCCTCAGAACAGCCGAAAGTTCTTTTTTCCCCAGCTTACCGGTCCTTTCGGACCATTCCATATAGGTCTTTGCGTGCTCGTCGTTATGTTCGGCCCAGTGGCCTATAAGGTGTTTCAACTTTTCCAGATCGTCCATATGTTCTCCTTAATCAAAATTCAAGTCAAGGTTATATTAAACCAAAAAGTCGCTTGAGCCACAAGAAACACATAGATCACAAAGCAATAAAAAGCTAATATTAGTGAAATACTTCACCCCTCCTGTCCGTGCTCAGTGCCGGTGAAACAGATAATGGGAGTGCCTGTGTCTGTGCACGGCCTCACCATGGTAGTGGACGTGCTCGTGAATGAGGTTCACCCTGAGCAGGAGATCCTCATCTCTCAACAAGTCCTCGCAAGAGCCGGTTTTTTCGATCATGTGCTCTTCCGAGAGGAGGGCGACTTCCGCATGGAGCTCGTCCACGAGCGACAGGTCATGGGTCGCTATGACCAGCGTCTTCCCGGCCTCGTTCAGGGCCAGCATGAGTTCCACGAGAAAGCACTGAGTTCTCGGGTCCAGCCCGTTTGTGGGCTCATCAAGGAGGAGCACCTCGGGGTTCATCGTGAGGACCGAACCGATGGCGACCCTTCTTTTCTCACCGCCCGAGAGCATGTAGGTTGGTCTGTCTTTCAGGTTCTCTATATTCAGTATCTGCATTACCTCTTCCGCCCTCTCCATGGCCTCCTTTTCCTTCATCGCGAGCTGAAGGGGCCCGTAGACAAGCTCATCCATTACCGTTGGGCAGAACAGCTGGATGTCGGAGTCCTGAAACACATACCCCACCCGTTCCCTGAAAAAGCGCAGGAACCCCTTGTCCCTTAAGGTCCGTTCCGATACTTCATTCCCCCTGAAAAAATATTTCCCCTCCGATTGCTGGACCAGACCGCCCATGATCTGCAGGAGGGTGGACTTGCCCGTCCCGTTTGCGCCGATGATCGCAAATCTGTCACCCGCCCCGATGGTCAGACTGATATCGCACAGGGCGGGGATCTTCCCGTAATAGCTGTAGCTTAACCCTTCGATTCTTATCATCTCTTCCACACTCACCTCACATCCACAAGAATAGAAGACCGACCGCGAAGAGGGCAAGGCCTGTTACCAGGTCCCGTCTGCCGGGTCTCCCGCCGCCGTAGATCCTCACGTCGCCGGAAAATCCCCTGGCACGCATCGCCTTGTAAATCTCCTCGCTTCGAAGCCGGGATTTCCTGAACAAAACGGCGATCCTTCCCGCTATCCATCTTCTCGCCTCGGCATCGCTTACACCTCCAGCCAGTCTGCTCTTCTTGGCAAGGTGCATGTCCTCGACAGTCCTTGCAAAGATAAACATATATTTGTAAGTAAGGGTTATGATCATCAGAAGGGCGTCGGGGACCCTCAGGACCTTCAGAGCCTTGATGATCTCCGGGAAGGGCGTCGTGGACAGGACGAAAAATGAGATGGCCAGAGAATTTGCGACCCTCGACGTGACTATCGCGACGGCGTACATCCCTGCCCTTGTGATGCCTATCTCCGCCGGAATCCGGTAGATCCAGAAACTGTGGGACCCTGAAAGATGAAACACCGGCAGGATGACCTCTCCGCCGGTCACGACGTTGAACGCTGCGGGGAGGGTGACGAGAAAACCGAAGACAAGGCTGAATAACAGCACCTTCTTATAAAAGGTAAAGACATTCAGCCGTGAGGCAAGCACAAGCATGAAAACAAATGCGCCAATGAGGGCTTCCGGCAGGAGGTCCTTTTTCAGGCTTACGATGAGGACGTAAAAGAGGAGGAACAGCACCTTTATCCTTGCGTCTGTCCTCTGGAAGAAACGGTCGGTGGAAGAGGTTTCCCACTGAGCGTATCCGGTTTTCATGACTGAAGCCAGATGATGAATGCCTCTCTCGATGAAAGGTATTCTCAGCCTGCCTCTCCCGCGCGGAGGAAGGGCAGCCGGGGGTTTCTCCAGGAGAAATGACGGAACCTTATTTCCCATTCTTTACTATTATCCTGCCGATGATATATATCAGGATACCGACAGCCAGTATACCGATCAGCCCTGAGGCTAGGTATGAAATCACCTGCACGGTTGTCGAAGCGCCTTTGCCGCCGAAGTTGTAATCGGGGATCGGTGCTTTCCAGATACCGGCCCACCGCCTCAATCCCTCAGGCACATATCCAAGAAGCCTTGCGATCGTGTCCGTCCCCCACTCGCCCCACGCACCGCCCGCGCTGAATTTTTCCGGGATGATGATCCCGAGGGGGGTCAGAAGTGCAAGGACAAGAAGTCCTTTCCAGAGTTTCTTCTGCTGCCCCGTCATTTCTCCAGCCTCCCCGTATTAACAGCTCCTGTGTCCCCGCCGGGCTGCTTTGCAACGTTGTGCCCCATCGTCAGGGCATATATCATATCGGGCTCATGCTTCACGAAATACCTGAACAACAAAACAGTGATTATCCCCTCGACAATGCTGAACAGGAGCATGTGCTCCAATGCCATTGCGGGAAGTGCAACCGAGAGGGGGTAAGGGGCATAGAGAGGTCTTCCACCAGGCCCGTGGGCTATCAGGGGCTGTATTCCGAACTCGATGCCCGTAAATACTGCGGCAACAGAAAGTCCGACATATCCCGAAAGAAAGGCTGCGACAGACAGCCTTGCGCCGCCGGCGGCATTCCCTTTCACAAATCTGAACACCCAATAGGATACAAAGGGCATCACCACCGCCATGTTGAAGCAGTTGGCCCCCAGTGACGTTATCCCTCCATCGCCGAATACCAGGGCCTGAATCATCAGGCTGACGGACACGGCTATCACTGCCGTCCACGGCCCGAGGAGGAGGGCAATTATTCCGGCGCCGACCGCGTGGCCGGTGGTCCCCCCCGGGACAGGAACATTGAACATCATGATGAGAAAAGAGAATGCCGATGCCATGGCCAGATAGGGAACGTGTTTCGTGGAAAGCTCTCTCTTCATCTTCCTGAGGGAAAG
The DNA here is from genome assembly GCA_037381085.1 of Candidatus Sulfobium sp. Taxonomy (GTDB): domain Bacteria; phylum Nitrospirota; class Thermodesulfovibrionia; order Thermodesulfovibrionales; family UBA6898; genus JARRRD01. The sequence goes on along the minus strand of JARRRD010000060.1, from coordinate 12,178 downwards.
GGACCAGAACCCTATGGTTATCCCGTAAAGAGGCAGGTACGTCTGGGGACTGAGGTAGCCGTCGGGTATATGCATTTAAAACCTCCATGTGACGCCGCCCCGAACGGCGAGGTCCGGTTCCGGTCCGGTCAGCCTGCCCTTCAGGCCCACACCAATGTCAAAGCTCTCCCTGGGAGAATAGATCACGCCGCCCAGTACGTATGCCGGAGGGTCTGATGAAGAGCGGTCCGGGTTAGTTAGAACGGAACGACGGTCACCTTCGATACCGTTCCGTCGGCAAGGGTTTTCTGGGGTAACCCGGGGGCGATCTCCGCGATCCTTTCCTTGACGTTCTTGATCGCCTCCAGGGGGTTGAACCAAAGGTAATAGTCCAACTTTCCGTTGCCGAGGTCCTTTTCTTCATCTCCAAGGGGGATTGTGAAGCCGGGCTTCAAAGCGAAGCTCAGCCCCCCGCTTTCATAGAACCTCCATTTTGTTTCGATTGCCGGATCGCAAAGGCCGTTCCCTCTTATTTCGGAATCTGAATCGCCTGTCCGCCATGACTCGTAGGGTACGCTCAGTATTAGGTCTACGGGGGCGCTGATCCCATAGGTAAGTGTTACGGCCAGGTCGGCGTTCTCGTTCGTGACACTTTCTTCCTTGTCATGTCCGTATTCTCCGAGGATCTCGACCTGAAATTTCCCTTTGCCCTGCGTCCCTGTGTCATCGGTGATGAGAGGGATTGCAGCAAAGGCTGAACCTGCACAGAAAGTGATAATTGCCGTTGTCAGGACAGCGAACATGGATGAAACAGGGATTCTTGTTCTCATTTCCTCTCCCGTTGCAGAAAATAAAAAGCCACCAAGGCCTTTTTGCGCGAACATTCCGCCCGCTGTCAAGCCTTCGTGGCTTTGCTTTCCTGTTACATCCTAGCATACCGGCATGATATTTTCAAATTGTTCCCGGGACTGCCCCTGCCTTTAAGAAGCGATCAAGACATTCTCGAAGGGGTCGGAAGATACGGCTCCCGGCAGGGGCCTGGAGATTCCCTCTCAGCGAATCAATCAATTAAGAAGACTTTTTATGTTAGAATTAATGGCGGCCCGTTATCGGGCCGGGAATCTTCCACAGACATGAAGGCAACGGGAAAAAGAAGGAAAGACTGAAGGTGATCCGGTATGGATTCTGAAGGCAGGAGACATTGCCCCGGTTTGAGGAAGTCTTCCTGTTTCAGTGCCGTTGATCTGTCCGCCGAGAAGCTCCATGAAGAATGCGGGGTCTTCGGCGTGTTCGGCCATCCCGAGGCCGCGAACCTCACCTACCTCGGCCTGTATGCCCTCCAGCACAGAGGGCAGGAAGGCGCGGGCATATGCTCTTCCGACGGTAAACAACTTTACATAGAGAAAGCCATGGGGCTTGTGGCCGACATATTCCACGAGAAACGTCTGAAGAAACTTCCCGGTGACATAGCGATAGGACATAACCGTTATTCGACGGCCGGCAGCAGCATATTGAAGAACGTACAGCCCATCGTCGCAACTTTTTCACTCGGTTCTCTTGCCCTTGCCCACAACGGGAACATCGTCAACGCCAACGAGCTGCGGAAGTCCCTTGAGGACGACGGGGCGATTTTCCAGTCCACGTCGGACAGCGAGGTCATCGTTCACCTTATTGCTCACTCTAAGGGAGAGAGCTTTCATGAAAGGGTCATTCAGGCCCTCAGGGAGGTGAAGGGGGCGTTCAGCCTGCTCGTCCTCAGGGAGAAGGAATTGATAGCGGCCAGGGACCCCTACGGTGTAAGGCCCCTCTGCCTGGGCCAGGTTGACGGGGCTTACGTGGTGGCATCCGAGACCTGTGCCCTGGACCTCATCAGTGCAAAGTATATCCGGGATATCGAACCGGGCGAGGTGGTGGTAATCAACGAAAAGGGTATTGCGTCACACAGGGCGCTTCTGAGCCCCCGCAAGGCCTTTTGCATCTTCGAGTTCATATATTTTTCCAGACCTGACAGCAACATCTTCGGCGGCCTGAATGTCAACGGCATCAGGAAGGAGTTCGGCAGACAGCTCGCGCGGGAATCCGGCGTCGATGCCGACGTGGTAATACCAGTCCCCGACTCGGGTGTGCCGGCGGCGCTCGGGTTTTCCGAAGAGAGCGGAATCCCCTTTGATTTCGGACTGATCCGCAACCATTATGTCGGCAGGACGTTCATCGAACCGAAGCAGAGTATCAGACATTTCGGGGTGAAGATCAAGCTCAATCCCGTGAGAAAACTGACCGAGGGGAAAAGGGTCGTGGTCATAGACGATTCGATCGTGAGGGGTACGACCAGCAAGAAGATCGTTAAGATGATCCGGGAGAACGGCGGCGCCAAGGAGGTCCATCTGCGGATCAGCTCGCCGCCGACTGTAATGCCCTGCTTTTACGGGATCGACACGCCGACAAGGCAGGAGTTGATCGCGGCCAGCCACGATGTGGAGGAGACGAGGAGATACGTGACCGCCGATACCCTGTCATACCTCAGTCTGGAGGGGCTCCTCAGGATAGTCCCCGATTCGGGAAATTACTGCTCCGCATGCTTCGACAATGTGTACCCGATAAGTTTCCCCGGCGAGGATCTGGAAAGTGGTTACCGCCGTATTCAGAAATATATTCAGGGTGAACCTCGGCGTCAGGAAGAAGGAGACCTGTCTTGTTTTCACCGACATTCCTTCCCGGGAGGAAGAGGTCGGCCCCTATGAGGCCGAGAGGAGATCGAGGCTGAGGTGTCTCGCCTTCCTGGCTTCCGAAGTCGGCAAGGGCTTTGCGAGGGATGTCCTGTATCATGAATATGCCGCCACCGGCAGCCACGGTGCGGAGCCGCCTGCCGAACTCTGGGAAAAGGCCTTCGGCAAAAGGACAGTTGCGGCCCTCGACAGGAAAGGGCTCCTTGCGCGTCTTCTCGGCAAGAAGGCGGGCGTTGCCGATCTCGAACAGGCGGCTTCGATAATAGGCAGGCGGAAAGACGACGCGGTGGACGCTGTCGTGGCCCTGTCTAATTTTTCCACGAGCCATACCAGGTTCAGGGATTTCCTTACGCGCATATGCGGGACGCGGTATGCCAGCATGCCTCTTTTCGAGGTGTCCATGGTAGAGGGGCCGATGAACGTGGACTGGAAGGAGTTGTCGGGGACGACAAGGAAAATAGCACGCCGGATGGGCTCCGCCGAGGGTGTTGAGATCTCGACTCCTGACGGCACGAAGATTTCCTTCTCGGTAAAGGGAAGAAAGGTGCTTGCCGATACGGGAATTCTCACGAATCCGGGCTCCTTCGGCAACCTGCCGGCGGGTGAGGTCTTCCTCGCACCACTGGAGGGTACGGCGAGGGGGAAGCTCGTTCTTCGCTGGGCGCCTACCAGGGAGCTGAAATCCCCTGTTACGCTGATCGTGAGGGACGGTCTTGTGAGGGAAGTCCTGGGGGACGAAGAGTTTGCGGGACAGTTGAGAAAGAAGCTGGCCGAGCGGCAGGAAAACCGGAACATCGCTGAACTTGGGATAGGCACGAACAGCATGGCCAAGAGGCCGGACAACATACTTGAATCGGAAAAAATCATGGGTACCATCCACATCGCCCTCGGGGACAACAGCTCATTCGGCGGAAAGGTGGAGACCCCTTTCCATCAGGACTTTGTCTTTTTCAGGCCGACCGTTGTCCTTGTGGGTAAAGACAGGGGCAAGACGGTCCTGATGAGGAGGGGGAGGTTCCAGGGTGACCTCTGAGGATTATCTTGTGGTACTGGTCACAGCTTCCGGGGAGGAAGAAGCCGCAAGGATCGGAAGGGAGCTTGTTGGTGCAAGGCTCGCCGCCTGCGTGAACATCGTGAAAGGCATGAGGTCGATCTACCGGTGGCAGGGTAAGATCGAGGACGAGGACGAGGTGCTGATGATCGTCAAGACGCGAAAGGAGCTCTTCGGACGCCTTAAGGAGATGGTGAAGAAGCACCACAGTTATTCGGTGCCGGAGATCATAGCCCTGCCCGTTGTCGAGGGTTCCGAGGATTACCTTGCATGGCTGAAGGAGGAGACGGGCAGTCAGCAGGTCAGGTGAAAGGCACCGACGACCTTGCCGGTGCCTCGTTGTTTGTTAAAAGTCTCCACCGCTTTACCCGTCTTTTCGACGAATACCCTTATCCCCTTTGATTCGAGGAAAGCGACTGTCTTTTGAGGCACCTCCATTACTCCGGAGTAGCCTCTGCCGATAATCACGACGTCCGGCCCTGCCGCGACCACATCGGCAAGGTCTTCTTCCTGAAGATAATGGCCCTGCTTTCTCCACCACGAAGGATCGATTTTGTCCGGATAGACGATGACATCGGATGTGTAGGTCTTCCCATCTATCACGATCCGCCCGAAGCTGTAGTCATCGATGTGCATGTGCCGCCCTCTTAGATAATCTTATCAATTTGTCGCCGGGGATTGCTCCTTCTCACAGACAGTAATTATGGCAAGGGCTGTTGCCCATCTGTAAAATATAGCCTTCTCCTCGAGCGGATTCAACAGTGTGATTTCCATTTTTCTATAGTATAGTAACATCCTCATGGGCGACTTTCGTCTCCGTTACGCCCCTGGGAAAGATGTTCAGATGCAACATCTTCCGAATCATGTTATCCTGACAGTTGGAAAAAGTTTGCGCCTGTCAGGTTATTTCTTGTCTTCGCATGTTCCGGAACTGCAGCCGCAGCACTGCCCCCTTTTTTTCCATACGAAGCGATAAAAAAGGTATACGGCTCCACTAATAATCAGGCTCATAAAAAAATAATTCGTGAATCCCATATCAACCTCCCTTTCAGTCAATTTTTACTGCAGGCCCGATTCTTCTCTCACGCATGAAAGTCTTTTAGACCAGACCCGCAGGATAATAATATGCATTATCAGCAGAATGACAAAAAAAGCTAGTTACATTCTTTACAGATACCGTATATTTCCAGTCTGTGCCTCACGGGAATAAAGTCATTCGCTTCTGCAAGCTTATCCTGAAGCCTTTCGATCTTGTTGTCACTGACCTCGATGAACCGACCGCACTTTATACAGATGAGATGGTCATGATGCTCCCGCCCAAATTTTGGTTCGTATTTGGCCTTCTTTGTGCCAATCTTGATTTCATCAGCCAGGCCGCATTCACAAAGCAAACTTAGGTTCCGGTGGACAGTCGCATAGCCTATTTCAGGATTCCTCATCTTTATGGCGTTAAAAAGTTCTTCCACGGTAATATGTTTGTCCGCGGAAAAGAAGGCGTCGAGAATCATCTGCCGCTGAGTGGTATTACGCAATCCCTTTTCTTTCAAATAATTCCTGAAAATATCTTTCGCCTTGATTGTCATCATAAAAAACACTCCTGATAATGAGAACCACTATCAACATTAACAGGTTATAACATTTTTGTCAACAACGGTACTGAATGTTCACACATGGATCATGGATTGGAGTGGACCGCTGGAATCGGAGGCTCTCGATTACTAGACATTACTTCATCGCGCTGTATTCCAAAGATCAATTATTTCTATGGGAAGCCCTGTATCTGTTGCGGAAACTCTACGGCGTTGGCAGGAGGAAGGACCTTTTGGCAGCCGATATCAGCCAGCCTATTCTCGCGTTATGACCCGTACTCTCCGGCAAGAAGACGCGACGCCACGATTCGATCAGTTTTTCGCCTGCTTCCTGTACTCCGCACTTTGCAAAATTGTGAAACTTGTCTATGTTTTAAGCGCTAATTAGCGCATAGGGATATGCTTCCAAAACAGATTTTACAGAAAAGGTTATAATGAGCTGCGGCGTTATGCAGATTCTATTATATTAATATGGAAGAATTAGGCTAATACATGTAGAACTCATGTTAACTGAAGCTGAATTGCAACACGCCGGAAAGTACGTAGAGCAACTACGCTTGTCCGCGCTTGTCCGTGCATGAACTCACTGTGCCAGCCACTGATCGTATTCGGGCCGCAGGCGCGTGTTTGGCCATTGCACAAGAACACCATCATGCGATTGTTGTGCTGATTGGGAAGAAGCTTTTTGCCTCTGCATTCTCTCTGGTGCGTTTAGCCTTTGAAGCCTACGTTCGTGGCGAGTGGTTGTCGCTCTGCGCGAACGACGTAATTGTTGAATCATTTCTACGAGGTAAAGAGCCACCTAAGATTGATTCTCTTCTAGCTGATCTGGAGCTAACAGACGCTTTCAATGAAGGAGTTCTGTCGCAAGTTAAACAGCAAAGTTGGAAGGCGATGTGCGGTTTCACTCATACAGGTGGGCTCCATGTGCAGCGATGGAATACCGAGGACGGCATTGAAGCTAACTACTCCCGTGATGAGATTTTTGAGGTGCTACGATTCGCAGAGACAATTGCCTCTTTGGCTGTTATTGCAATTGCGCGAATCGCGGGTGACAACGAATTGGCAATGCGTATCCTCGACTTATTAAAGCGACAAGTCGGAGAATGAGGCCACGCCGCTTAACTCATTGTTGCCGCGGATTACTTCCGTAAATCCACGATAATTTCAGTTCCCAATACCTCCCTGTTTGTCGGTGCCCAGATCGCAAGGTGGCCTTTAATGGGTGACCCCATTTTTGCCCTCAGTACCGTAAATGACGGCTGCCGTAATCCCCTGGACTTAATGTCCGGGACAAAATGCTTGAATGAATAAGAATAATGAAAATAAGAATAATGAATAAGAAAGAATACAATGCCCGCACCTTGATACCTTTCGCAGCCTTGACAATTATACCGCTGTCTGTTAAGTTTATTGCAAAACTGAGGAGTGGGGAAATATGAGGCTCAGATACCATTCTTTGCTTTCGTGCTTTATCTTTTTTGCCCTGATAGCGACGGGCGGAATATCCCATGCCGCGAATATTCTCAACATAACAGGTCCATCACCTTTCGGATTCCAAAACCAGACCGTGCTCGTCGAGGGATGGAGCCAGTCGGGGACCTATTCAAATGTGAGCATCACGATGCCGCTAAGAGACGAGAGCACGGGAAGTCCGATCGCGGGGGTCGAGGGCACCGTCTACCTGATGAACCAGATCGGGCCTGGCACCACTTCCGCTCATGAGGTAGCCCCTCCGGTCTCTATTTCGGGCCTCACCGATACGTTCGTGCCGTATACGTTGTTCTCGGGCCTGACACTTCCACCAGGCAATTATTACATAGTGCTGTCTTCCACAAACACGGATCCGTTATCCATGTCAGCTGAAGGAACGGGCAATTCCACGGTTACGACGGGGATCGGCGTCAACGCACTGGGCTCAGAAGCACCGGAGACTCCGGATGCATACCCTCCTGCCAGCAGTCTTACATTGTCCCAACCTGGCAATCTGTTTATCACCGTCACCGGAGATCTCGTCAGCACCGCTGCGGTAAGCGTACCGGCACTGGACATCGCCGGGCTTGCCATGCTGATGCTGTGCCTTGCGGGTGCCGCGATCTTTACTCTCCACCGGCGGCGGGCATAGGAGGAGGCTTCCGCCATACCATCGGCTCCTGATTCGCCGCGGATCTCTTTTGTTTCTTGAGCCTTGCGGCAGGGCGTCGGCTGATAGTAGCAATCCTCACAATCGTCCGCGCAAGTTTTGGTGATAGCTGTTCTTGTTAAGGCCATTGTTTAACCTCAGTTCTATTGGTAATCTGCGACAGTTTCGACTAGAGATAACTGCGTAGTCGTCGGCAGCCCAGATCGTAAGGCGGCCTTTTATGCACATCAGTGGCGGTGCATACTTCGGCACAAAACTATCTTGCCCGTGTGACAGAGTCGTTGTCCGTTGAGTTCCGAAGGCAACAAACACCGCTGACTGGTTCGCCGGATGCTGAGACCGACAGATAGTTGGCTTTTACTCGCCGATGATGAGACGCGGGCTTTGGGACGAAGTCTTTGTCAGTTGGGATCAGCAGCACACCTATTGAGTATTAGTGCATGCCAGATGAGAAGACCGCCATCGACTTCAACTGCATATTGTGGCTGCGTTTGTGAACAATGCGGCCTATATGTAAGTTTCAGGCTCTTTCCGGGTGCTGCAGTTCACACTGAGCTTCCCGGCCACCTGCCTTATGCGGGGGTCATCCATCGTCCTTGCTCCGGCGGAGCAGATCTTGACGCAGGCGCAGCATTTAATGCACGAACTCGGGTCGATCTTTGACATCTGAAAATTATTTTACCAGAAAAAGCACACATTCTGTCCCGTCGCACGTTATGAATAATCCGGCCTAAAAGAGTCGCGGGTTTGCGGTCTTCTTTTCGATCATCTCCATGAGGTCCCGGTAAGAGATTACCTTGACGCCTAGCTCCTGCGCCTTGCGGAGCTTTGATCCCGGCTCTTTCCCCGAAACCAGATAATCCGTACTTGCCGATACGGCGGACGGCGCGTGTCCGCCGTTTGTTTCGATAAGGTTTTCCACTTCTTTCCTCGGCTTCGGGAGTGTGCCGGTGATCACGAAAGTCAGTCCTTCAAAGGGTCTTTTTTCTTCCCGCCCCGAAATGTAATCGGGATTGGCGATCTTCAGCCCCAGCGACCTGAGAGACTTCAAAGTACGTATGTTCTTCTCGTCGTCGAAAAAGGCAGAGACCGAGGCGGCGATCTTTTCACCCATCTGCCTGATCCCTTCTATCTGTTCTTTTTTGACATGGTAGAGATCTTCTATCTTCCTGAAATTCTTCGCAAGGAGTTTCGCTGCGTATTCTCCCACATGGAGGATGCCGATGGCGAACAGGAATTTTGATAGCGTCGCATCCTTCGATCTTTCGATCGCGTCAATCAGGTTTTGAGCGGACTTGTCGGCGAACCTCGGCAGGTCGACGAGGTCACTCTTCTTCAGCTTATAGATATCCTCAAAGTGCTTTATCAGACCCCTGGAATAAAGCAGTTCAACGTTCTTTTCCCCCAGGCCTTCGATGTCCATGCCTCCCCTTGAGGCGAAATGGATGATCTTTTCGGTGATCTGGACGGGACAGTGCAGCGAAACGCACCTTGCGGCCACCTCCCCCTCCTCCCTCACCACCTTCGAGCCGCACGCGGGGCAAATCTCAGGGACGGGAAAGGGCCTCTCTTTCCCGGTCCTTTTTTCCTTCACCACGGCCACCACATGCGGGATGACGTCGCCCGCCCGTTCCACCACAACGGTGTCACCTATCTTAGTTTCTCTTGCAGCCGGAAGTCGTTGACCTTGAGGACGGCGCCGTCGGTCTCAAAGGGCAGGGAATTTCTTCTCCCTTCGATTTCTCTTATTATGCCAACGATATTCTCCGTTCCCCTGGAGACCTCCATATTCGCGGGGGTGGGGAACCTCGCCTCATCAAGCCAATGGATGAATTCCGACTGGCTCTTGAACCGTATCCCCTTCACGGTGCCGACCCCGTAGCACGCGAGGTGGAGTTTGCGGGCACTGGTGATGGCGGGGTCAAGCTGTCTCACCGATCCCGCAGCCGCGTTGCGAGGGTTGGCAAAAAGCGACTTGCCCTCCCGCTCGCGCTGCCTGTTCAACTTTTCGAACTCCTCGATGTCCATATAGACCTCTCCCCGGATATCAATCTCCGCAGGGACAGCCGTGCCCTCGATTTTCAACGGGATTGCCTTGATGGTCCGGATGTTTCTGGTGACGTCCTCTCCCTCATATCCGTCACCCCGGGTGGAGGCCCTTTCGAGCATGCCTTCCCTGTAAGTAAGTTCAATGGCCAGGCCGTCATACTTGGGCTCTACCGTATACTCTATCTCGGCGCCGGTCCCGAGGAGCTTTCGCATCCTCTTGTCAAATTCCCTTACCTCATCGAACGAGAAGGCGTTGTCCAGGGAGAGCATGGGCTCCGTATGCCTGATCTTCTCGAATTTGTCGAGCGGGGGCGCGCCTACCCGGAGCGTAGGGGAATCGGGAGGCACATAACCGCTTTCCTCCTGAAGTTCCTTGAGTTGACGGTATAAACGGTCATATTCGGCGTCTGAAATAACGGGCGAATCGAGGACGTAATAGCGGTAGCTGTGTTTTCTTCTCCCACCCTTGACAAAAGGTACCCTGTACAGGGAAAATTACTGCGATGAAGAAATTCTCCTGTATTATTGCAGTCTTTGTGTTTCTGATCACATCCGCCGTTTTTGCCTCAGCCGGTCCGACCCCCCAGCTCGACGGCTTCGTCAACGAGGGTCTCAAACAGATCCGTGCCCCGCTGCAGACGTCCGATGAAACGGGCTCGCCCGGTATCACTTCCTATGACGACAACAAAACAGCGGTTCGTGCAGTCGAACGGAATGTGAGTCTTTTCACTACGACAATCAGGGACAGATTTTCTATGTGGCTGAGCAGGTCCGGGGCCTATCTCGACATTATGACGCGCATACTGAAGGAGAAAGATGTGCCCGAGGATATAGTTTTTCTCTCCCTCATCGAAAGCGGGTTCAACCCCTACGCCTATTCGATGGCACATGCGGCCGGACCGTGGCAGTTTATCGCGTCGACGGCGAGGAGATACGGCCTTAAAATCAACTGGTGGAGGGACGAGAGGCGGGACCCCGTCAAGTCTACTGAGGCGGCCGCCGATTACCTCAAGGACCTTTATTCGATGTTCGGGTCATGGAACCTTGCGCTGGCTGCCTACAACGCTGGGGAGGGCAAGATACTCAAGGCCATGAAGAGGGGGAGGGTCGACGACTACTGGGACCTCCGGGAGACGAGACATATAAGGAGAGAAACGAAGAATTACGTTCCGAAATTTATTGCCGCCAGGATCATTGCGAGCAACCCCGAGGATTTCGGCTTTCAAAACGTCGACTACAAGGAGCCCCTTCGTTACGACAAGGTCAAATTGGACTCGCCCGTCGACCTCTCGGTGGCCGCGGAGTGCGCCGGCACCACGCTGGAAGAGATAAGGAGGCTCAACCCGGAGTTGAGGAGGTGGTGCACGCCTCCCGACGTCCAGGAATACACTCTACGGATCCCTGCGGGTACAAAAGAGCACTTCCTTGAGAAACTTTCCTCCCTGCCGGATAAAGACAGATTTACCATGGAGAGATACAAGGTGAGGAGGGGAGACACCCTCTGGAGGATTTCCAGGCGGATCGGTGTCCCCATGCGCATAATCCTGTCTCTGAATTCAATGAAAAAGATCATGACCCTGAAGCAGGGCAGCACACTTTATCTGCCACCGAGAGGTTTTTCCGCCAATGATGCAGAGGACAGGGGGATGATACGTAAGGTCTCTTACAGAAAGGCCGCTTACAGGGTGAAGAAGAAAAGGTCGCTGAAGCGGAGGAGAAGGCACCACGGCAGAAGGACTTGAACGGTATTTTGGAACCGTCCCGAGTCATTCATCCTGAAAACGGCAGTTGACAGTGTACCACTCAGACTAAGGCCTGATTTTGCAACAAGTATAAGACCTTAATGTCGCCAAAGAATCCGAATCTGTCATTCCCGGGCAGTAGTCGACAATCCACGTTTTCAGGCAGAGTGAATGCCTGCCGCTTCGGTTAACAACCACCGGCCTGGAACTTCGTGGGGAGGCGACGCGGGCATGAAGGGTTTTTAAGACTGCCTCATTTTTTCTGCTTTTTTGCTTCCGGCTTGGCCTCTTCTCCCAGTCTGGCCTTGGCCTCGCCATAGAAAGGCGAGCCTTTGAACTGCTCCGTGATCTCCCTGTATTTGGCCGTAGCCTCCTGTTTCTTGCCTTCGCTTTCCAGTATTCTTCCCGATTCCATCAGCGCAAAGTCCCTGAAGATGCCGCCCTCCGTGTTGTACAACCTGTCGAGCGCCTTCAATGCCTCTTCCTTGTTGCCCTTCCTGAGCTGGATGTCGGCCATCTCCTTATATGCCAGCGGCAGGAGGTCCCTGTTGTCCGAATATGTTGCGGCAAACTCGTCGAGTGTTTTCAGCGCCTGATCGTACTTCCCCAGCCTGTAGTATGAGTTTGCGATATAAAGGAGTGCTCTCGGCGTTTTTTTCGTCTCGTATGACTGTTTGAAAAGATCCAGGGCCTTTTGGAACCTCTGCTGGTCGGGCAGAGGCTGCTTCGAATATTCTTTGTAGAAGACCTTGTACCCCTGGTATTCGAGTTGCGCCGCCTTCTGATCGGCCCTGTATTTATAGATAAAGATGCCCCCCACAACCAGAATAACCGCAAGCAACGCCACCCCGTAAAGCGCTATCTTTTTCTGCTTCTGTTCGAAAATGGTTTTCATGTCC
>JARRRD010000059.1:0-23806 GCA_037381085.1 Candidatus Sulfobium sp. | reverse complement strand
GGGGGGATCCGTTCGTGTTCGGCCGTGGAGGGGAAGAGGCTCAGGTGCTCTCCAGGGCCGGGATACGCTTTGAGGTGGTACCCGGCGTGAGCTCTTCCGTCGCCGCGCCCGCCTATGCAGGGATTCCTCTAACACACAGGATGTACTCATCGTCTTTTGCCGTTATTCCCGGTTATGAAGATACCACGAAGGAGGAATCGGCGATCGACTGGTCGAAGCTCGCCACCGGCGTGGGCACGCTCGTTTTTCTTATGGCCGTGAAGAACATAGATGTGCTGTCGCAGAAACTGATAGACAACGGCAGATCCCCCGATACGGCGGTGGCCGTCATCAGGTGGGGCACGAGGCCAGACCAGAGGACCATCGTGGGGACATTGAAGGACATTGCCGCCGTCGTAAGGGAGAAGGATATAAGGCCGCCTGCGGTCATGGTCGTGGGCGATGTCGTGAAACTCAGGGGTGAGCTGAAGTGGTACGAGGAAAGGCCGTTGTTCGGCCAACGGGTGCTTGTAACCAGGGAGCACTCCGCCGGGTTTGAGCCGCTGGAGGAACTGGGCGCCGAGATAGTCAGGTTTTCAACGGTCGAGGTAGTGCCCCCCTTAACCTGGGTCGAACTCGACCGGTCGATCGACAGGATCGGCCAGTATCACTGGCTTATATTTACGAGCGCCAACGGCGTTAAATATTTTTTCACGAGGCTCTTCGAACGCGGCGTCGACATACGCGAGCTGAAAGGACTGAAGGTGTGCGCGATAGGGTCGAAGACCTCGGCAGAGGTGGAGAAGTTCGGGATCAGGGTGGATCTCGTTCCTGATAAATTCAGGGCGGAAGGCCTGGTAGAGGCGTTTATAAAACTGCATGGCGCAAAGAGCATAGCACATGGAGAAGGTTCTCTTAGGGGGATGAGATTCCTGCTGCCGCGTGCCGAGGTGGCGCGGGAGGTATTTCCTGAAAAGGTGAGGGAACTCGGGGGAGAGATCGATGTGCCTGTTGCGTACAGGGCGGTCAAGCCCGAGTTGCACGGCAAACGTCTGAAAAGGTTTCTGAAGGAGGGGAAAGTTACGATCGCTACATTTACGAGCGCGGCGACCTTCAACAACTTTATGGAGATAATGGGCGAGGATGCCGAAGGGCTTCTGAGAGGAGTTGCCATTGCGGCCATCGGTCCGGTCACCGCAAAGGCTATCGAAAAGGCAGGACTCAAGGTGCGGATAATGCCCGGGGAGGCGACGGTCGAAGCGATGGTCGGGGAGATAAGGAAATGGGCGGCCTCTGGACAGGCCGAGGGCGACAATGTCTAGCCTGTCATGTTGAGCTTGCCGGAACATGCGTGCGCCCGCCCTCTGCCTCCGGGGGCGAGGATGTTTTCTTACCCTTCCCATGACGGGAGGGGACTGAGGGGAGGGTGAACTCTTGCCCCTTGCGGACAAAGACAGTTACAGGACGGCATCAGACCGCAGGCGTTCCCTGCTTTCCAGGATCTTCCTGAGTCCCAAATGCACCTTCTATATGTCGGGGTGGAGGTCGAGATAGCGGGCATGGAAAATATCAGGCGAAGCGCCGGTCCGGTGGTATTCGTGGCCAACCACATGAGCACCCTGGAGACTTTTGTCCTTCCCTGCATCATTCAGCCTGTAAAGCCTGTGGCCTTTGTCGTTAAGAGCAGTCTTCTTACCGCTCCTGTCTTCGGCCATGTCATGCGTGCGAGGGACCCTGTGGCAATCGACAGGAAGAACCCCCGGGAAGACCTTAAGGCCGTAATGGAAGGAGGAAGAGCGAAACTCAGGTCAGGCATATCGGTCATAATCTTTCCGCAGAGCACGCGATCGGCAGAGTTCAGGCCCGATGAATTCAACAGCCTTGGTGTTAAGCTCGCCGCTAAGGCCGGCGTGCCTGTTGTGCCCGTTGCGTTGAAAACGGACGCCTGGGGCACCGGGAAGAAAATGAAGGACTTCGGGCCGGTGGATACTCGCAAGAAGGTCTATTTTGCCTTCGGCGAGCCAATGGAGATCGAGGGGCGGGGGGCGGACGAGCATGAAAAGGTTATCGCGTTTATCAGGGATAAGCTCGACTTGTGGAAATCGCCGGACAGGGGGATATGAATGATCGTAGGCAATGAAGACGTTGTGGAAGTCCATGTCGGGGTCCCCGAGGGGCACCGGCATTTGCGGACGAGGATAGTCCTGAGGGACGGCAGCGAATTTGTATTCCAGGAGGCCACGATAGCCAATATAATGAGGGCCTTTGTGACGGTGAAGACGGATCCTGTAAAGAAGTCGGTCATGCTGAAGGGCAGGAGACTTCAGGAAAGGAAAGAGGGATTTGCGGAGTGGCAACTGCTTGAGGAGTAGGAGCTGATGTTGAAAAAGCGTGGAATGGACACCGAAAAAGTCTTGTAATGACGACATGATTTTATTTGTCTTCCACATAAATGAGTATCTAACGTTCGGTGACCTGCAGAAGATGGCAGGCAGGCCCTTCCATAGGGCTTTAAGGTGTCGCTACAAGACATTTTTCAGCGCCCATTCCACGCTTTCTGATTATTTTTTGCGGCCGCCAGGTGAATCTTGATCCGGGAGAATAAGCACATATGAGTTTTGCTTCAATTGACACCGCGCTGTTTCTGTTCCTCAACAAGGGTATTCAGAATTCCGTTTTTGATGTGGTGATGCCTTTTGTCACCAGCCATCCGCCCCTGCTCTTTTTACCTGTGGTCGCCTGGTTCTTCTTCAGGGAAAAGAAGAAGATGCTGCCTCTTCTGGTCGTCGCGGTCCTTGCCGTCTTCCTTGCCGACGGGACGGGTAATATGCTTAAGCATCTGATCGCAAGGCCGCGGCCGTGTCACGTACTTTCCAATATCCATCTCATGGCCGGATGCGGGTCTTCCTTTTCGATGCCGTCAAACCACGCCGTGAATACCTTTGCCTTCGCAATGGTCTTCTGGCTTTCGCGGAGGGATCTGGGCAGCTTCATAATGATCCTCGAGGCTGCGCTCATCGGACTTTCCCGAGTGTATGTGGGGGTCCACTATCCCTTCGATGTGGTCGCAGGTGCGGCCGTCGGAAGCGCATGCGCCTACGTTTTTCTGCGGCTTGCCCGATGGACGAAGGAGATCTACCTGAAACGCGATTACACGCAGGCCCTCTGCCTGATGATCCTGGCTTTAAGCCTGTTCCGCATCTACTATATACTTACCGGCCCTTTCGACCTGAGCTTTGACGAGGCCCAGTACTGGGAATGGTCGAGACGGCTCGACTGGAGCTATTACTCGAAGGGTCCGCTGATAGCCTACCTGATCTACCTGGGCACCTCCCTCTTCGGCAACACCGTCTTCGGCGTCAGGATTTTCGCGGTCCTGTTTTCCGCGCTGAGCAGTGTCGTGATTTTCCTCATCGGGAGAGATCTCTATGATGAGAGGACCGGCCTGGTGTCGGCGCTTCTGGTCCAGATTGTCCCGCTCTATTCGATCTTCGGAATGCTGCTCACAATAGATTCCCCCTTCATGTTCCTCTGGATACTTTCGCTTCTCTTCCTCTGGAAGGCAGTTGATCATGGGGCGGCGGAGAAGACCGGCAGGGGAACGGGCCGGTACTGGCTGCTTCTCGGTATCTCCGTGGGGTTCGGCCTGCTGGCTAAATACACCATGGCCTTCTTTTATCTTTCGACTTTCCTTTTCATGGTTTTCAACAGGGACGCGAGGAAGTCCTTCAGAACCTGGGGGCCTTATGTTGCCATGGCCGTCAGCCTGGTGGTTTTCAGCCCGGTTGTCTTCTGGAACGCCGCACACGGCTGGGTGACGCTGAAGCATACCGCCGGTCAGGCCCATCTGGCTGACGGTCTCAAGATCTCATGGAAGTATTTTTTTGACTTCCTGGGGTCTCAGCTCGGCGTTATTACGCCGATATTGTGTGTAATGATCTTCATAGCTCTGTGGAGGATGAGAAAAGGTAAAGCCGGCGATCTTCTCTTCTGGTTCTCCATCCCCATCGCGGCTTTTTTTGTCCTGAAGAGCATACAGGGTAAGGTCCAGGGCAACTGGGCGCTGCCGGCCTACGCGACGGGGTTTGTGGCATTTGCCGCATATTATTTCAGTGACATCCGTCTTGCCCGAAAGTCCGTCAGGGTACTTGTGACCTCCGCGCTTGGACTGGCCTTTGCGGTCACTGTCTTTGCCTATGTCCCCTCGATACTCAACCTTCCCCTCAAACTCGACCCTGCCAAGAAGCTTCAGGGGTGGAAGGAGCTCGGGACTTATGCGGACAGTGCACGATCTGAGATGTCCGGTCCTTTATTTGTCTTTTCCGACAGCTACGAGGTAGCAGGCGAACTCGCCTTTTACATGAAAGGCAATCCGGTAACGTACTGCGTGAACCTCGGCAGACGGATGAACCAGTACGACCTCTGGCCGGGATTCGGCCGGCTTCTGGGGTACAACGCCGTATTTGTTGTATGGGGAGAGGAGCAGCACATGCCCGAAGCCCTCGCAAAGGCCTTCGCAGGAGATACCAGAGAGGTGGTTTCAGTGCATATAAAAAGGAACAAGTTAGTGAAATTTACGATATTTAAGTGTTATGATTTCAAAGGCATGAAAAGGAGGCCTGTGGAGAGCTATTGATGACTGTTTCCGTGGTGGTTCCCCTTTATAACGAGGAGGAGAATGTCGAGGAGCTTCACAGCCGGCTGAAGGCGGTCCTCGACTCCATCGGCGTTGAGTATGAGATGATCTTCGTCGATGACGGCAGCAACGACGGCACCCTGCCCCTGCTTGAGAAGATACATTCCGGGGACGACAATCTTGTTACGCTGAGTCTCAGAAGGAACTTCGGACAGACGGCAGCCTTTGCCGCAGGGTTCGATTATGCCCGTGGAGACGTGGTTGTCACCATGGACGGCGACCTTCAGAACGATCCTGCAGACATACCTAAGCTGCTCGACTCGATCAGGGACCACGACATAGTGAGCGGATGGAGAAAGAGGAGAAAGGACCCTTTTTTATCGAGGCGGCTGCCTTCAATTATGGCCAACTGGCTCATAAGCAGGGTAACGGGCGTCAAGCTTCATGACTATGGATGTTCGCTGAAGGCATACCGGAGGGAGGTTATAAAGAACCTGAAGCTTTACGGCGAGATGCACAGGTTCATCCCAGCGGTGGCGAAATGGTATGGGGTAAAGATAGCCGAGGTCGAGACGGTCCACCATCCGAGGCTGAGAGGGAAGTCGAAATACGGGATCTCCCGGACCGTCAGGGTGGTCCTGGACCTTATCACTGTAAAGTTCCTTCTCAGCTTTTCGACCCGGCCGCTGCAGTTTTTCGGTCCCGTCGGCATTTTCAGCGGGGCTCTGGGCGGGCTGATCTCCCTCTATCTCAGCATGGAAAAGATCCTCATGGGCAAGGACATAGGCGGAAGGCCCCTGCTCCTCCTGGGCGTACTCCTCATCATCGTGGGGATACAGTTCATCGGCATGGGTCTCCTGGGGGAGATGATGGTCCGGGTCTATCATGAAACACAGAAAAAACCGATATACGTAATAAAGAAAGTAATTGGCCCCGGGAACACGTAAGACTCTCCTCCTGATCGTCAAGCTGGCTGTGAGCTCGCTGAGCCTCTATGTCGTCTTCTCGAAGATCGATATCAGGGAATTCGCCCTCATGTTCGCCAGGATCGGTCCTCTTTATTTTGTCCTTGCGGCGCTTCCCTACATCGTGGCCCAGGCCGCATCGACGTGGCGGTGGAAGCTTCTCCTGCCTGAGAAGTTCCGTTTCCGGAGGCTTTTTTCGCTCTATATGATAGGTTCCTTTTTCAACAGCTTTCTTCCAGGCCTGATAGGAGGCGACGCCGTCAAGGCGTACTACCTCAACAAGGACGCAAGAAAGATCAGTCTCACCCTTGCCTCGGTCTTCATGGACAGATATTTCGGATATGCCAGTCTCATGATCATCGGCATTTCGGCCTTTCCCTTTGCCGCGGGATATTTCGGCAAGGCTGCGTACAGGTGGCTCATGCCCCTGATATTTGCCTCTTTTGTCGCGGGTAGTGTCCTTTTTTTCAGACTGAAATTGGGCAGAAGTTTCAGCTCTGTTGGAGAGATCTACGATTACTTCGGGAGACTGAAATCACGCAAGGACGTTATCGTCAAGGCGGTGCTGCTCTCCTTTGTCGTTCAATTTCTCAATTTCCTCATGGTCATTATCCTCGCCCTTGCCATGGGAGAGAATATCCCCGTTGTCCTCCTCTTCGTTTTTCTCCCCATTATTATCACCGTGACCACCATCCCCATTTCTATGTCCGGCCTTGGTGTCAGGGAGGGTTCATTCGTGCTGCTTCTTGGCCTTATCGGGGTCAGGCCCGAGGTGGCGACGTCCCTGTCTCTTTCATGGTTTTTTGCAAACTTTCTTGGAGGCCTGCCCGGCCTTGTCGCTTATATACGGCGGACGGGTATGTCCGAAGCGGGTTCCTGAGCAGGGCCGGGAACGTAAAGCGGTCCGCCACAGAGGCGCAGGGGCACAGGGGGAACAAAACAAACCTTCCGGAAAACGGCCGGCAGGCCACTCTGTCGGACCGTAAGCTGTCGCTACAAGACATTTGTCATTGTGAGTTCATTATTAAGTGTTTTCTTCGTGTCTCAGTGCCTCCGCGGTGAAATTCCCTTTGCTTCTTGGAAAGACAAGTCGCCTCGTTGTAAACTACAAGGGTTTTGATGGAAGAACAGGGACAGCTCGAAGAACTGGACAAGAAATACGTTTGGCATCCTTTTACCCAGATGAAAGACTGGGAGCGGGAGAAGACTGTAATTATCGCCTCCGGGGACGGCTCTTATATAGAGGATGTCGAGGGCAAAAGGTACCTGGACGGCGTCTCCTCGCTCTGGGTCAACATTCACGGCCACAGGAAAAAAGAGATCAATGATGCTATAAAGTCGCAGCTGGACAGGATAAGCCACTGCACCATGCTCGGCCTCAGCAATGTGCCGGCCATAAGACTTGCGGAAAGGCTGATAAAAATGATGCCAGGTGGGGAGGCCGGGAAAGTATGTGAAGAGTCAGGAGTCAGGAGTGAGGAGTCAGAAGATTTCACCTCATGCCTCACACCTCACCCCTCACGCCTTACGAAAGTCTTTTATTCCGACAACGGTTCGACCGCCGTCGAGGTGGCCCTGAAAATGGCGTTTCAGTACTGGCTGCACAAGGGCGTCAAGGGAAAGAACAGTTTTCTTTCACTTCGCAATGCCTACCACGGCGACACCCTCGGGGCCGTCAGCGTGGGCGGCGTGGATATATTTCACGAGGTGTTCGGGCCCCTCCTGTTCAGGACATTTAAAGCGCCGTCACCATACTGTTACCGCTGCGAAGGAGGCGAGAAATTTCCGGGGTGCAGTTTTTTCTGCCTGGACGAGATGGAAAATATCCTTGCCGCAAATCATGACGAAATCGCGGCGGTCATAGTCGAGCCTCTGGTACAGGCGGCGGGTGGGATGATCGTCTTCCCCCCGGGTTATCTCAGGGGTGTACGGGATCTGTGCACGAGATATAATGTGCTCCTCATCGCGGACGAAGTCGCGACCGGTTTCGGAAGGACGGGGCGGATGTTCGCATGTGAGCACGAGTCGGTTGTCCCCGACATGCTCTGTCTCTCGAAAGGCATTACCGGGGGGTATCTCCCTTTGGCGGTGACGGTCACCACCGAAGAGGTATACAATGCGTTTCTGGGTGATTTCAGGGACCTGAAGACTTTTTTCCACGGCCATTCTTACACCGGCAACCCCCTGGCTTGCGCCGCTGCCCTGGCCTGTCTCGATATCTTCGAAAAGGAGGACCCTCTGAGGAACCTTCAACCCAGGATCGAGACGTTGGAAGACGGGCTCCGGGAGGTTTCGGGGCTGGCGCACGTGGGCGAGGCCAGGAACAGGGGGCTCATGGCCGGAGTGGAGCTCGTGAGGGACAAGGCTACGAAGGAGCCTTATCCCTGGGAGGAGAAGATGGGATGGAGGGTCGCAAACCATGCGAGGGGGAAAGGCCTGTTCATAAGGCCCCTCGGGAATGTTCTGGTGATAATGCCTCCGCTCGGCATCGGCGAGCCTGACCTCCGGTGGATGCTCGCTGTTATCGGGGAAGCGATAAAGAAGGTATCTGCGTGAGCAAGAAATCGATCGCGCTTCTCACCCTCCTTTTCGTCGCGCCGGTATTGGTCTATTTCCTCTGGCCCTCCGACGAGGCCAGGATCAGGACCCTTTTCAGGGATGGTGCCCGGGCGATAGAAAAACAGAATATCGACGATGTGATGTCGAAGGTCTCTTTCAATTACACCGACGAGCACGGCCTGTCCTACCTCTACCTGAAGAAGCTGATGGAAAGGGCATTCCACGAGGTAAAGGACATCAGGGTAGATTACGAGATAAAGAAAATAGAGATCAAGGGGGACAGCGCCACTGCCGATGTGGACGTGACGGTGGTGGCTACCCGCGGAACTGATACGGGCTATATACTCGGCAATGCGGCGAGACCTCTCCTTATAAGATTTATCCTCGATAAGGAAAGGATGAAATGGCTGATAAACAGGACGGAAGGACTACCCCGTTGGTTCTGACATACTTTTGCCGCCGGCTTCTTATCCGGTCCTTTCTTCATTGATGACCGGGACGAACGACAGGGCCCTGCGTTTCTTGGTTTTGGCGGCGGCAGGACTGTTTCTGTTTTCGGCGTTGTCCCTTAAACCCCCGCATTTCGACGAAGGCATCAACGGTTATTTTGTGAACCAGGTATGGACGAACGGTTATTATACCTATAACCCGACCAATTATCACGGCCCCCTCCTCTTTTACCTCTTCCAGATATCGGAGAAGATTTTCGGATTCGGCATCGGCTCTTTCCGGTTTGTGACGGCCCTTTTTTCCCTTCTTACCATCTGGCTTGTCATGCGGAGCGGAGTTGTCCCGGGACGGTACGGAAGCTATGCGGCCGGGCTGTTGATGGCCCTGAGCCCGGGGGTGGTATTCTTCGGCCGTTCCGCCATCCATGAATCGATCTTCGTCTTTTTTCAGGTCCTCTGGATGGCCGGGTTTGTAAAGGCGCGGGAGAATATCGACCGACAGGCCGTTATCATGTTCTTGGGCGGTCTCCTCGGGTGCCTCCTCCTGAAGGAGACCTTTGTTATCCTTGGGTTTGCCTTCCTCGCCGCGTGGGCATGGATCGAAATTTCTCCGTCGATCCTGAACGGGTTAACCGAAAGCGGGGATATTGCGAGACCGAAATTGAGGAAGGGCGAGACCCTTCCCCCCGGTTTCCTGCTGAAGGCCGGCAGCGCGGCGGTACTGGTATGGCTGGTTCTCTACACCGGATTTTTTCATCACTGGAAAGGGGCCTCCGACTTTTTTATTGCGATCACGCCCTGGCTCAAGACCGGGGTTGGGGTCTCCGGACATGACAAGCCCTTCTATTACTGGCTGGAACTGTTGGGCAGGTATGAATGGCCGGCCCTTGCCGGGCTGGCAGGAGCGTGTGCGGGCCTTTTCGGCCGGTCGTGGAGGATGAGGTACTTCTCGGCCCTGGCCCTTGTTAACTTCCTCGTATATTCTTTCATCCCTTACAAGACGCCGTGGTGTATCATCAGCATGCTTTGGCCCTTCTTTATTGTTGCCGGACTGTGGGTTGAAGGGCTTCATGTCCGGTCCGGACAGAAGAGGGGCCCTCTCTACCGTCTCGCTGTCGCAGTCTTTGCCCTAATCCTGGTCTGGTCGGCCCTCGTGAGTTACAGGCTGAATTTCACGCGCTACACTAACCCTGCAGAGCCTTATGTCTATGTACAGACAAAAAACGATATAAAGTCCATCGAAGCCGTCATAAGGCAAAAGATCAGGACCTCCCCGGAGTTCCACAACATGAAGATACTCGTGAAGCTGAAAGATTCCTGGCCGCTGCCCTGGATTTTTTCTCGATTCCCCAACATCGAATATGGCGATTACAAGACCCCCGGCGGTCCCGGTGCGGACATCATTTTCGGGGAAACGGACGTGAATGAAGGGGATCTCGCCGGCTCTTACCTGAGACGAAAAATCGAATTGCGTGACGCCCTCGAACCTATTTACGTGTACCTGAAGAAATCGACCTTCGAAGGCATAAACCTGCCGGGCTTCGGTCCCGTCGAAGGTCCCGAAGGGAAGGTTCTGTAAATGGCTCTTGCGGTGCTGATGCATCTGCTCGTATCGACCTTTACGGCAATGGTCCTCGGCCTGTCCATGGGCAGGATCGATTCCGTAGTTGCCATCGCAAGCCTGACCGTCGGTACTGCCGCCGGTATTCTTGTCTGGCGCCGCCTGCCTGATGAGAGGCGTCTTTTTCCGGACGCCGGCTTTGTCGCCGCGCTGTTTTACACGTTCATAATCCTTGCCGGACTGGAGCATTTTCTCTATCTTCTCTATTACAGACAGAACGGCCTTTATACACTCGATCTGAACAACTTTGGCGACCTGTCCCTCCATATTCAATACATCCGCCATATGGCAAGCGGGGCCCGTTTCTGGCCCAGCGATCCGGGCTACGCCGGTACCCTGTTGAGATATCCCATCGGCATGGACCTCTATAACGCCCTCTGGGAGACCCTCGGCGTGCCTCTTTCCAGCCATCTGTTCCTGACGGGACTGGTCATGACGGTCGTCGCCGTTTCCCTGCTCCACAGGTGGATGGGATGGTGGGGAGTTGGAGCCTACTTTCTGAACGGCGGGCTTGCGAACTGGAAGGTTCTCAGCTCCGGGCATCTGATTGATCTTCAGAACTCGGTCGCATGGAAGAACTTCTTTCTCTCGCTCTGGATTCCCCAACGCGGTTATCTTTTCGCCTTGCCGGCCGGTGTCTATGTGGTAAAGACCGTGACGGAAGTCCTTCTCGATGACAGAGTGCTCAACCGGGATGAAAAGATTGTATGCGCGTCTCTCTGGTCCTCCCTTGCCTGGTTCAACCTGCACGCCTTCTTTATCATTTCTCTGACGCTGGGCATCTGCATACTGCTCTACAGGAAACTTAGGCCGATGCTGGGCATAATCATTCCGGCGGCTGTAGTCGGAATAGCATTCTCGATTTTCTCAATCCTGGGCCTGTCGAGACCGGGCGCGCTGCATCTGAAATGGGACTGGGTGGCCGGCGGCGAGAACTTTTTCAGGTTCTGGCTGGTCAACCTCGGTCCCTGGCTGCTGCTGGCCGGCTGGGCGGTATTCGTCCTCCGTAAGAAAGTATTTTCCAGATACAGGTATATGGCTGCCGTCTTCTTCCTTCTCTTCTTCGTCTTTACACTGGTTATGGTTGCGCCCTGGGACTGGGACAACATAAAGGTACTGTTCTGGCTTTATCTCATGATCGCCTGGCTCATATGGAGGACAGTTATATCCAGGTTGTCTCCTGTTGTTGCACTTATCACAGGATGCATCATCTTTTTCCCCGGCGCGGTCTCTGTTGTCTCATCGTGGCCCGGAAACGGAAACGGAGTGCAGCTCTACAGGGTATCGGAGACATGGAAGGCGAAGGCCGCACTTATGAACGTGCCGCCCGATGCGGTCCTTGCCGTGGCCCCTGTCCCTAACCATCCTGCGACGTTCTGGGGTGTTGAAGTGGCGATGGGCTGAAAACGAAAAGAGGAAATACGGGGCCTTCGACCAGCCCTGGAGACATGAGTTGAAAAATGTTTCGCAGTCACCGGAAATAGGTGTATATAAGGTGGGAAGGTAGTGCAAATTCAGTTCCTTCCCGGGCTTATTTCAGGTGTCAGGTGTCTTGTCCGCTCTTGTCTGTCTTCAAAGCCTTCAGGGACATCCCCGCGAGGAGCGCGATCAGGACCATGATGCCCCATTGGTTCAGCGTGGGCACGTTGACGGCAGGTGCTACGCATGCTTCAATCGGTCCCCCCGAGTCTTCGTATGCCCAGTCTTTTATGATACCGGACGAGGGAGATGTCCCCCTGCGGCAATGGAAGCAATATTTTCTGCGATCGCGTCAAAAACTGCCGTGCGACCGTCTTTATAACTGCGGCGCCGGTATGACCGGGTTTCATATAGACCCACACGGAAGCCTTCAGCCCTGCATCATGGCTGCGCATATCAGACACGATCTGTCGCGGGGCGATTTCCTGTCGGGGTGGCGGGGCGAGATGTCCGGCGTAAGGCTGAGAAGAGCGGGCCGGCTATACCGGTGCAACGACTGCGAGAAGGTCCACCTGTGCGGGGCCTGTCCGCCTTTCTTCAAGCTTGAAAACGGCGCCGAAGACATATGTTCGGAGTATCTCTGCGCCATGGGCGGTCATCGCCTGGAATATTTAAAAAGAATTTACCTGAAGCCGAGGCTCAGGACTATTGAGCTGGCCGCCGAAGAGGTCCTGAGCATCGCCTGCAAGACCGGTTTTTACGACCCGAAAGGCGTGGCGGGCAGCGGCTGTATGACCGGCACCTGTTCGCAGCGCACCGGCTCCTAGTGTAGTGTTTCTTAAATCTCTTTCCTTACGATTGTCATTCCAGCTTGTCTGGAATCTTTCAGAAGGATTGCGGACAAGCCGCAATGACAGCCATTTATGCCCTTTCGCGGGGACTTTGGTTGTTCCTGTATTTATGTAAAGAAGCGTTGGAAACACTCAACTGGCCCAGCCCCCGGTATGTAATTGATTACACATCTGTGAAATCGATTACCCATCCGGAACATACCTTAACAGGGGAAAGCCTTTTCTTTCCGGGAGTTCCGACATTCCTCCAACGGGCATGCCAATTGCTTCAGTTAATGATGTTGCAAATGCGGTGACGTGAAAGTCGGCCGGCAATATGTTTTTACGAAGGAGGGAACTCATGCGAAAGATTTCTGCTATAAGGATCGTCATAATGGCTTTTTCCATAGCTGTCTTCGCTGCGGGGATGACGCTCATGGCTCCTCGGCCTGCGCGCGCCACGGACGAGTTGCTCGTAAGCGGTATCTTGAAAAGCATCCACCATACGTCCAAGACCATTACTATGGATGTAAAATCCGAGGGATGCCGCGGTATCAGACGGTTCAGGGTGGACGATCCGTCTGACCTGGATGGTTACCAGGGCAAGCGCCTGGCTTTTTACATAAACAGTTCGACATGCAAAGGAAATACGATCTACAAGGTGGTGAGGACTGAGTGGGAGAAAAAGAAATGAAAAAATATATTTTTATTATAATCTTTCCTCTTTTGCTTCTGATCCTTTATTTCGGCTGGCCGTCGGTTACGGTCGCCCAGACCATGAACGACTATTGCCAGATGCCGCCCTTTGTCGCCTCTATTGCGCCGCCAAATGTCCTTCTCGTGAACGACGTCAGCGGCAGTATGGGCTGGGCGGGTTATTCTTACGGTGACACGGACGCCAACAGTGACGGGGTGCTTGACAATTATGACCCGAGCAAAACTTATGAAGGATATTTCATCCCCTCCAAGTATTACAAACAGTCTGCTACAGCCGATCCATTTACGGGAGTTTACCCTTACGAGGAGACGGTCCTGACAGGAGAGACTTGCGTCCAGACGTGCGACTCATGGACATGCAGAAACAGGGCCTGGGACCAGACATGTCTGCCGCCGGGTTCTCCCGGCAACACATGTGGCGGCGGTCACGATTATGGGGGATGGTCGCATGGTGGAAAGTACGCCTGCTGTACTCATCAGACATCCAGCGGGGATTGCGGGGTCGATTCCGGAAACTACCTTAACTATGTGCATATGGAGAGGATAGACCTTCTCCGCTGGGCAATGACAGGCGGTGATCCCTCGACATGCAAGGGCAGCAATACTTTCAACCCGGGTTCGTG
Organism: Candidatus Sulfobium sp.; assembly: GCA_037381085.1. Lineage (GTDB taxonomy): Bacteria > Nitrospirota > Thermodesulfovibrionia > Thermodesulfovibrionales > UBA6898 > JARRRD01. Next base: position 10,008 of record JARRRD010000059.1, on the reverse strand, counting down.
CGATCCGGAGCTCTGGGCCGATTCGGGGAACATGGCGACTGGCAAGGTGGGGACTATCTGCAACGACAGCCTCGACATAAACGGCGACGGCATTCCCGACGGCGGTTGCATACTCATGGCGGCCGACGGAACTGAGGTCAAGGTGCCCTGGTCCAGGGTCTACGATGGCCTGGCCTTCCAGTTCAAGAGCCTGCTTATCCGTCCGAGGATGGGGGCGATGTTCTTCGACGGCAGCGGGGTCAGGACCGACAAGGTCTACGTAGGTGATTTTTGTTCAAAGAACGCCAACAGTGCCACCGACCCTTATATGAACCTGATAACCTACGTCAATTCACAAATCGCCAATGGAGGCACGGCCACGGGCCCTGCCATGTGGGACGCGCTCAATTATTACGCACAGAACTCCCCGCAGTACGGGGGCTACCCCGCGCAGTCCGGAAGCGGAGACCGGTGGAAGAACCCGCTCTATTTGTGTGACCAGGGCGGCACCAATTGCGTGTATTACCCCTGCGTGCGGGATTACGTCATACTCATGTCCGACGGTCAGTGGAACACGGACGGCAGCGGGGCGTCTTCATGTAGCATAGATGACAGTTCAGCAGACCCGGTGGTGCCCGCTTACCAGATGCACCATGGTTTCACGAACGCGCCGACGGGGGCGCAGACGAAGGTGAGCGGCATTTACTCCATAGGGCTCTTCATGGGGAGTTCTGGTCAACAGGCGCTTGAAAACGTTGCGATGTACGGCTCCTTCGATAACTCGGCGAAGACCTGGCCGGACGACCTCAGCGGCTATCCTCAGGGAACGTGCTGCGCCGACGACTGCGGCTCCTGCGGTACAGGGGGCACAAATGCCAAAGGCAGTTCCTGTACGCCACTGCCCACATCGACCACCGACTGGGACAAGAACGGCGACGGCCTGCCGGACACCTTTTACGGAGCCAGCGACGCCACGGGTATCAGGCAGAGCATTTTGAATGCCGTACTGGACATCCTCGCAAAGGCGACTTCAGGTACGGCTGCGTCCGTTCTGGCTTCGGGTGAAGGCAGCGGGGCCAACCTCGTGCAGGCGACTTATTATCCGAGAAGGCCGTTTTACAATTCGGTCGCAGACTGGGTGGGCGGCCTCCAGGACTTCTGGTATTATGTCGACCCAATGTTCAGCAACAGCGAGATAAGGGCTGAAGGACAGCCGCCTGACCATATCCTCGACCTCCTGGCTCCCTCGGGCGATGCGGACCCGGCCCACCACGATTACATAGTGAACTTTTATTACGACCAGTCGACGCAACGCGCCATGGCGGACCTTTATTACGACCAGTACGGCAACGGTGTTGAATCGACGAACAAGTTTGAAACTGTCGACTTCGACGCGCTTGGTCATATATGGGAGGCGGGCAAGATGCTCTGGAGCCGGGACCCGGCAACGAGGTTGATTTATACCCCTCTGGACACGTCAAAACCATTGACCGATCCGGCCAATCAGTTTGGCGACACCGCTCCGGCCGATAATGTCGCGGCGTTGAGGCCGCTCCTTAACACCGACGCTTCCACCAGCACCGATGCGACCACTGCCGATACGGAAAACAATCAGCTTGCGACCAACCTCATTGACTGGGTGCGCGGCACGGATATCCCGCCCTATACCTTCTCCGCCGGCACGCTTACATACAGGTCGCGGACCGTGGCTGTAGATGATACATCGGGGACTAAAGTATGGAAGCTGGGGGACATCGTCGACTCGACGCCGAGGATAGTCTCCTGGCCGGAACTCAATCAGTATGACAAAGATCCATACAGCGACTCCACATACGACGACTTCGTGCACGACAACGAGTACACCAGTGATTCGTCCCTTGTGGATTCGACGCATAGCTATCTGGCCCAAGACTCCACCCAGCGTTATCTTAACCGGGGGATGGTTTTTGTGGGCGCCAATGACGGCATGCTCCATGCCTTCAAGCTGGGAAGGCTCGGTCTGAAGTGGAAAAGCCGGACGGCAACCCAGATGGCAACGCTGAACTATTGCCAGAGCGATCCCTCGACAGCATGCGCCGTGAATTCCGATTGCGCAACGGGAGACACGTGCGTCGTCGATGGGGACCTGGGCCAGGAAGAGTGGGCTTTTATCCCGAAAAGCGTCCTTCCCTACCTCCAGTACCTGACGGACACGTCATACTGTCATCTCTACTCTGTCGATCTGACGCCGTATGTCTTGGACGCAAGCATCGATATCGACACGAACGACTCCACCAACGCCGCCAGCAGCACCTGCGACAGCGCCTCCTATTCGAATTACTGGGAATGCAACAAGACCGCCCACAGCTGGCGCACGATCCTGATCGGCGGTATGAGATACGGGGGGGCATGCAAGAACGAAGACGCGACCTGCACTACGGACCTCAACGGCGACGGCGTGATCGACAGTAACGACTGCGTAAAGACGCCGGTTAACGGTCTCGGCTATTCTTCCTATTTCGCCCTTGACGTCACCGACCCCTATAATCCGAAATTCCTGTGGGAGTTCACTGATCCAGATATGGGTTTCTCCAGCAGCGGTCCGGCGATTGTCAGGATAAGCGCGAGGAAGCCCGACTCCGGTGATCCGGCAAAGACTGACCCCGACAAATCTAAAAACGGCAGATGGTTTGTCGTCTTCGGCTCGGGACCGACAGGACCTATCAACACGGCGGCCCATCAGAACCTTGGGAGGTCTGACCAGGACCTCAGACTGTTTGTCCTCGACCTGAAGACGGGCGCTCTCTTGAAGAAGTTCGACACGGGCATCCAGAATGCCTATGCGGGGACTATTGTCAATAATAATCAGGACACCGATGAAGACTACCAGGACAACGTCGTATATGTGGGGTACACGAAGACGTGTACGGACAGCTCCCATCAGTGCACAGCTGGAACCTGGGGCGACGGCGGCATATTGCGCCTTCTCACAAATCAGGACCTCAACGGCACCGGCACGGGCGTCGGCACCGGCAACGGCAACAGCGTATGCGGCAGCGGTGATACGGCACTGAATCCGGGTTGCTGGACGTACGGCACCGTGATAGACGGCATCGGGTCGGTGACCTCGGCGATCGGACATCTTGAGAACTTTAATACGGGCAACCTCTGGCTTTTCGCCGGCACCGGCAGGTATTTTTACAGGATGAGCGGCAGTCAGGACGACCCCAGCCAGCAGAGGATGATCATGGGTGTGAAAGACCCCTGCTTCGATGGTCTTGCCAACAACAGCGCCCGCCAATTCACGACGGGGTGCACCAGTTCCCTCGGGTTCAGTGATTTGAGCGAGGTGGATCTGTCCAGTGCGGCCGGCGTCGATACGACGTCAACCACGTACCATGGATGGTACGTTCCTCTTGACGCCGCCGGCAGTCAGTATCAGGCGGAGCGGGACATCACCGACCCTCTTGCAACCACCAGCGGGCTTGTCCTCTTCACGACATTTTCACCTAATACCGACCCGTGCTCGGCTGGGGGCGTGACCGCCCTGTGGGCCGTCAACTACAATAACGGTGCGGCCCCCGGCGCACTACTCAAAGGAAAGGCCATCATCCAGGTCTCTACGGACAGTATCGAGCAGATAGACCTGTCCAAGCAGTTTACCCAAAAGAACGGCAGGAAAACGACGAACATCCAGGGTGTTCCGCCCACGGCCCAGGGTCTGGCGCTCATAGCATCGCCCCCGCCGGTGAAGAGGGTGGTTCACATGATGGAACAATGATGCGGACATCCGGAAACAGGCGGGGAATAACGCTCGTGGAGCTACTGGTGGTCATCTCGGTCATAGGGATCCTCGTGCTTGCCCTAGGGTTCTCCTACAACGGATGGAGTGGAAGGTATAACGTGGAAAGCGAGATAAGACAGGTCCAGGCCGACCTGGTAAGTGCGAGGTCCATGGCTATGCAGGACGGGAGAGATTTCTTTGTCACGTTTTCAGGCGGCATGTCGTATTCGGTATACGAAGACGACGACCCCGCGCCTGACGGCAACGGTATTCTTGATACGGCCCAGGACACCCGGATTCCCGGATATCCCAAGACACTGGCATATCCGGTTACGTGGGCAGGGGGCCAGATAAAGTTTGACAGCAGGGGGCTTATCACGCCCAACACAGGCACCATCGTCATAACCTCGTCAACGGCCGCCGGTACTACGAAGAACTCTGATTATGATTGTATTAATCTTGGAGATCTGAAAATGGATATGGGGAAATGGGACATTAGTGGTGGTGTCTGCAATGTTAAATGAGAAAGGTATGTCATTGGTGGAGGTGATGGTCGCGCTGGTGGTGCTGCTCTTTGTCTCGCTGGCACTGATGCAGACGGCGCTGGTCAGCATCGACGCAAACATGCGGAACAGTATAAGAGATGAGGCGGTGAGCGTCGCCCAGACCAGGCTGACCGAGGCGAGGAATCTCACATGGGACGGCCTGGTCTCCGAGACAGGGGCCTCAGCCATTACCCTGCCGGCCTGCCCGGACGATCAGGAATGCCTGTGCAAGGCAGGCGAAGGGTGCACGGTGGGCAATTATGACAGTGACTTTCCCGTAAAGGTGCCCAGGGATATAAGGAACCTGACCGTCCAGTTCGGAACGCGGAGGGTCGTCAGCGATGTGGATGCCACCAACAGGCAGGTAACGATCGTAGTGAGGGCCGTATACAAAGACAAGTGTTATTCCCATGTCAGCTCCACGATCATGAGGAAGCAATGATAACGGAAAGAAAAGACAGCGGCTTCACCCTTGTCGAATTGATGATCACCATGGTCATCTTCGTCCTTGTCATAGCCGGTGCCTCGCAGGTTTTTACGGGCCTTCTGACCCAGTTCAAGCAGCAGGGCAGGATATCCGAGACCAACATCGGCAGCGCCGCGGGACTCGAGATCATGAGACACGATATCGGGCAGGCCGGCTACGGACTGCCCTGGGACCTCGCAGACGGCACCAACGTGGCCACATACCAGGAGGCGGCGAATGACGGGGTAACGGCATGGGATGATACCGGTCTCAATGATGCTTCAAACCCGCCGGCCGCTGTCAGGAGTCTCAACAATGTCCCGGATGCCTATGATGCCCTTAACACGTCGGACGTGCTGGCGATCAAGGCCGCAAATGTTGCGACGAATGACGAGTGCCAGAAATGGACATATGTCTCATTCACCGGCACCGTGCCGAATTTTCTTAAGGTATGGAATTCCGCCGGGGACGACCCGGCCGGCACCGACCAGGTGATAGTTCTCGATCCCGCAGCAAATGGAGCCGACCGTAACATACTCAAGAACACCGGGGGCGGCAATTTTTACGCGACGCTGGACAATTCATTCTCCTTCAGTCCGGGTGCTACCGCACTATCAAGTTTCGACCCCGACGGCGGCTCCGGAGACAGCCTCCAATATGTCATTTATGACATCGCGCCGGCCGGTGCTACGCCCATAAGGATGCCGTTCAACAGGGCGGACTATTACATAAGGCGTCCGGGCCCGGCGTCAATGCCGGTACGGTGCGCACCGGACACGGGCATACTCTATAAGGCTGTAGTTAACCAGAGCGACGGCTTGCATACGGAATATCCCATCCTGGACTGTGTCGCCGATATGGAAGTGGTGTATGGCCAGGCGGGGCCTGCATACACCGATGACACGCACACCTGGTCGGCCACGGATCTCAGAAACAAACTGAAGGAGGTAAGGGTCTACATCCTGGCCCAGGAAGGGCAGAAGGACCCTAATTTCAAGTATACAGTTTCGCAGGATGACAAGGACATGTGCGGTAACAGTCCTACGAAGATATATGTGGGAGAGAAAAGCGTAGGATCCGGCAAATGCTTTGACATTTCCACGAATGTCAACTACAGGTGGAAAAAATACATATTGGTCGTGACCCCGGACAACCTGGAGTGAATATGACTAGAAAGATAAGAGCACTTGAAAAAAGCGGAAGGGTAAGTGACGAAGGCACTGTTTTTTCACGGCTGACGTCGGAGCGGGGTATAGCCCTCGTCCTGGTCCTGATCCTGTCGGCTATGGCCCTGGCGATGATGGCTGCCCTGGTTTATATGCTTACGATAGGGACACAGGCATCAGGCACTCAGAAGAGATACAGTAACGCCCTTGAAGCGGGCAGGGCAGGCAGTGATATGTCCTTCGACATGATAGCAGCGAGGGGTAATCTCACCCTCCAGGGCATTGCCATGACTATGCCGACCAATGTCGATACGGCGACGGGTACCCCTTGTCTGACCGAAAAACTTAATAACGATACCTCCACCTGGAATAACTGCGATAGCACTGTTGCCATCAACCTAAACGATGCGACAACCTATGACTGGTCATTTCAGCTTGGAGATGCCGGCGGAGGCCAGCAGTTTACCGTTTACGCAAAGATCGTGGATACGGTGGCGGGCAACACCGGAGGCGATGCAGGTCTCAGCAAGAACGGTGTCGTATCGTCGACAGGTGAGGTTCCGGTGGTGGCCAGACCCTATCTTTATACCATGGCAGTCGATGCCGAAGGGACCGGCATCCGGCCGGAAAGGGCCAGATATTCGATACTTTATCAGTACTGACGGACTGGCAAGAAGGTCGTCATACCCGCGAAGGCGGACATCCAGGGCAGCACAACTACTTGAAATGGATTCCCGATTAAGGACTTCGGGAATGACGACTTCAAGAAATGACACGAAAGGGGTGAAACAAGATTGAGGTTGGTGGTAATAGCCGTTATCCTTGGGATGATGTTCTCAGTGGTTCTCCCGGGATGCAGTTCCAGGAAGCAGCGGGATGTCGGCCGCAGCCCTGACCAGGTAAAGGGAAAAAACGGCGTTGCTGAAAGCACCCGGCAGGTCCCTGCGGCAGCCCGAAGGAGCGGCAGGGAGATGTCGATAGAGATAACCCCGACGGATGCCAACCGGACTTCGGTGCTGAAACTCACCGCAAGGGGCGTGGACATGGCCGGTGCAGATACGGAGTGGCTTGTCAACGGCATCGCCGTTCCGGAGACTGGCGGGTCCGGTTTCAAGGCGGACGGCACGACCAAAGGAGATGGATAAAGTTCATGCCCGAGGTCTTCAGGCCCGGTGACAGGTTCGGTGTGGACGTCGCAGCGGAAGACCCGGACGGGGACGACGTAACCATCCGTTATCAGTGGACGAAGAACGGCGAGCCGGCAGGCGACGGCAGTGAGATCGACGGGCAGGTCAGGAGGGGCGACAAGATCGAGGTCAGGATCGTGCCTTTCGACGGCGAGGTCGAGGGTACGCCCGTCATCCTCAAGAGGGAGATCAGCGACATGCCGCCGATGATCGAGGCAGGTGGAAAGTTTCATTTTGACGGGAGTCTCTGCACATATCAGGTCAAGGCGACAGACCCCGATGGGGACACCCTTGCATATTCCCTGAAGGGGCCCCCTGCCGGCATGACGATAGACCGGCAAACGGGAACTATAAGGTGGAATGTCCCCGCTGATTTTACAGGTAAAGTGTCTTTTGCCGTAACAGTTAACGACGGGCACGGAGGCGTGGCGGAGCAGCGCCTCAATCTGACGACAAAGAATAAATAATACTGTAAAATCAAACAGTTGACAGGGTCAATCCCGGTTTCAGGGCATCTGTACGCGAGGCAGGCATATCTTCCGTCTTCAATTGACTTGGGTCCCCCCCTAAAGTTAATATTTCTGTATGCATTCACACTCTGACTACGTGTCCCTCCATCTCCATACCGAGTACAGCCTGCTGGACGGCGCCATCAGGATAAAGGAGCTGGTGAAGAAGGCGGAGGAGTTCAGGATGCCGGCCGTTGCCATGACCGACCACGGCAACCTCTTCGGCGCCGTGGAATTCTACAGGCAGGTGACCAGAGCGGGGCTGAAGCCGATAATCGGGTGCGAGGTCTATGTCGCTCCGGGGAGCAGGCTCGACAAGGGTAATACGGAAAACGAGGAGGGGTCTTTCCATCTGGTCCTTCTGGCCAGGGACAACGCGGGATACAAGAACCTCGTCGCTCTCGTAACCAATGCCTATCTGGAGGGGTTTTATTACAAACCGAGGATCGACATGGGTCTTCTCGAACAATACAGCGGAGGGCTCATCGGCCTTTCCGCGTGCCTGAAAGGGGAGATCCCCTATTGCCTGCAGCGGGGGTTTCTGGACAGGGCGAGGGAGAAGGCCCTCCGGTTCAAGCATATACTCGGACCGGAGAACTTCTATATCGAAATACAGGAAAACGGGCTGCCGGAGCAGGCCGAGGCCAACAGGAAGCTGATAGAGCTGGCACGGGAGCTCCACATCGGCCTCGTTGCAACTAACGATTGCCATTACCTCAACAGGGATGATGCGCGTGCCCACGAAATCCTCCTCTGCATCCAGACCGGCAAGACACTGAAGGACATCAACCGGATGAGATTCAGCACCGACGAGTTTTATTTCAAGTCGCCGGCCGAGATGAGGGATGCCTTCAGGGACGTACCGGAGGCGATCTCGAACACCCGTGTCATAGCGGAGCGCTGCAATGTGGAATTCAGGCTGGGAGATTTTCTTCTGCCGCTGTACGAAGTGGAAGGCGGAAATCCCGATGAGTTCCTGTCAAGGCTTGCGCAGGAGGGCCTCGAAAGGAAATTCGGAACAGTACCCGATGTCTACCGGGAAAGACTGAAGACCGAACTCGGTGTCATCGAGAAGATGGGGTATGCGTCTTACTTCCTGATAGTGTGGGATTTCATAAGTTATGCGAGAAGAAAGAGGATCCCCGTCGGGCCGGGAAGGGGTTCGGCAGCCGGCAGCCTTGTTTCTTACTGCATCGGCATCACCGAGATCGATCCCATAAAATACAACCTGCTCTTTGAACGGTTCCTGAATCCAGAGAGGATAAGCATGCCCGATATCGACGTGGACTTCTGCCAGGACAGAAGGGGCGAGGTGATAACATACGTCGCGGAAAAATACGGAAAGGACCGTGTGGCCCAGATAATTACCTTCGGTACGATGGCGGCGAAGGCCGCCATACGGGATGTCGGCAGGGCAATGGACATGCCCTATGCGGAGGTGGACAGGATCGCCAAGCTTGTCCCCAATACCCTGAAGATCACGATCGGCGACGCGATCAAGGCGGAGCCTCAATTAAGAGAACTGTACGGGACAAACGACGAGGTCAGGCAGCTTCTGGATGTTGCCATGCGCCTCGAAGGCCTTAACAGGCATGCCTCCACACACGCGGCCGGGGTTGTCATATCGCCCGTTCCGCTGACGGAGTATACCCCTCTTTACAAGAGCCCGTCGGACGACAGCATTATGACTCAGTTCGACATGGGCTCCGTGGAGGGCATGGGCCTTCTGAAGTTCGATTTCCTCGGACTGAAGACGCTCACCGTGATCAGCAAGACACTCGCCCACATCAGGCAGGGGGGGCATGAATTATCGCTTGAGGACATACCTCTCGACGACCGGAAGACCTATGACCTCCTGAGTTCCGGACATACGACCGGCATCTTTCAGCTGGAAAGCGCGGGCATGAGGGACATATTGCTCAAGATGTCGCCGAACAGGTTCGAGGACCTGATCGCTCTCGTCGCTTTATACCGGCCCGGCCCCATCGGCAGCGGCATGATAGACGATTTCATAAAGCGAAAGAAGGGCAAGGTCGCAGTGAAGTATGAACTCCCGCAGCTGAAAGAGATACTCGATGAGACATACGGGGTCATCCTCTACCAGGAGCAGGTGATGAGGATCGCCAACAAGCTGGCCAATTTCTCTCTGGGGCAGGCCGACATCCTGAGAAAGGCGATGGGCAAGAAGAAGGCCGAGGTGATGGCGAAGCAGAAGGAGCATTTCGTGAATGGGGCGAAGTCCAACGGCATATCCGAAAAGAAGGCCGTGAGGATCTTTGACCTCATGGAGCTCTTCGCGGAATACGGTTTCAACAAGTCCCATTCCGCCGCCTATGCATATGTCTCTTTTCAGACGGCTTATCTCAAGGCCCACTACCCCGTCGAGTTCATGT
>JARRRD010000058.1:4250-25644 GCA_037381085.1 Candidatus Sulfobium sp. | reverse complement strand
CCGACATCGACCGCCGAGGTGGCAAGCACCTTCTTCGAGGATTTTGTCCTGGAAGAGATACTGAGGGGCTGCGATGACGAACAGAGGCTTGCAATAATGGTGATGAAACTGAACGATGATGTCTCCACCATATTCAGGCAGGCGGCCTGTTACAGGTTCGAGCGTGAGCTGCACATGACGTTCGGGGAAAAAGGTTATCTGTCGAAGGACGAAATAGGCGATCTTTTCCGCAAGCATATGGCGGCATACATGGGTGATTTTGTGGAGCAGTCCCCGGGCTCTGAAAACTGGTGGGTGTACTGGAGCCACATACGTTATTTCTTCTACGTTTATTCCTACGCCGGCGGCCTGCTTATCTCCAAGTCGCTCCAGAACTCGGTAAAAAAAGACCCGGCTTTTGTGGCCAAGGTCAAGGAGTTCCTTTCCGCCGGACTGTCCGATTCCCCCGGGAACATATTCCGGAAGCTGGGCATAGATATAACCGACAGGGCTTTCTGGAAAAGGGGACTTGACGAGGTTGAAAGCCTCCTCAGGGAAACCACCGCCCTGGCCCGAAGACTGGGGAAGATATAACGAAGTCAGAAGTAAGAATGAAGAATGCAGAAGTCAGAAAATGACAAGGCTCCTTCCTTTTTGGAGCACAGCTGTTTATTGGAAAATCCCTCCTGGTCTCCCTTTGCCAACGGGAGGAACGGCACCCCTATTTGGCAAAGAGGCCTGCCTGCCGACAGGTCGGGGTAAGGGGAGATTTTCCGGTTAACGGGCATTCAGTGCATAGTAGCAATACTTTTTACTTCTGCATTCTGCATTCTTACTTCTGCATTCTGCTTTCTTACTTCTGACTTTACCTTGTCAGTTTCAGTTCCTTGAGAAGTCTCTTGAGGTCGAACTCCTTCTTCATGATCTCCCTGGTCTTCAGCACCTTCTTCTGCTCCCTGATCCTGATCTTGCCCAGGACGGCCTCGATCTTTTCCACAGTGGTAAAGGTATCGTCATGGACGGATATGATCGGGACCCCGCAGATCTTCGCCTTACCTATGATCACGTCATTTGTGTACATTCCGCCTGTGAGGACGATACACTTCGTCGATGTCTCCAGCGCCGCAAGCTGTATGTCCGACCTGTTCGCGCCGGTGATGACAGCCTTGTTCGGCGTCCTCCTGAAGTACTTGATGGCGCTGTCCACGTCCATTGCCCCGATGGAGAAATTCTCTATGAAGTCGTCGAGGGCCTCTTCGCAGCACAGGACCTTTCCGCTGAGGATTTCGTTCAACTGCCTGACGGTGATCGAATCCAGGAGTATGTCCCTGTGGAGGGCCGCGAAAACGTTTATCTTCTTTTTCTCGAGGAAGGGTCTGACGGACTTCTTGACATAGTCGTGGGCGCTCTGCGGTACCTTGTTGATGACGGCCCCGGCAAAACGGTCGCCCAGCAGCTCCCTCGCGCCGATTATCGAGTCAATGGAGCTTTCTCCACTCCAGGGTTCGACGACGAGTGTCTTCGCATTGAGATAAGAAATTATCCTCAGGCCGTTGATGCCGAACAGCGACCCTTCGACGAGGTTGGCTGCCCCTCCGACAAGCACGATATCCTTGTCCGCTATTGAATCGATGGCCTTTTTCACGGCTTCGAATTTGTCCGAGGGCCGGCCCCTCAGTGCCCTGTTCTGGACCTCGTAGGTGACGACGAAGGGTGACACGATGTCGGCGGCTTCCGGAAGGTCAAGGGCCTTTCTCATGAATTCCGCATCGCCGTCGACGAGCAGGTTGCCCTGCTTCAGGGGAATCTTGCCGAAGGGTTTTATAAACCCGACCCCATAGCCTTCTTCTTTCAGTAGAAGGCCCAGGCCGAGAGTCACGAGGCTCTTGCCTGAAAATCCCGACATCGAAGCAATGTATAGATACAGCATGCAAACCTCCTCTCCCGCCCCGGCACAGCCGGAACAGGAATACATTTCACCCCAAAGCTATTGCAGATTTTCCTGTCATTTATAAAGAGCTGTCTCCCATGCGACTAACGGCCTATTATTATCCTTGCGTCGAGTGCCGTGGCCCCTCTTTCATTTACCAGAAGCGGATTGATATCGAGTTCCTGGATGGCGGGGAAATCGGAAGAGAGACAGGACAGCCTCAGTATGGCATCGACTATGGACCCGATATCAACGGGCCTTTCGCCTCTGGCACCTTTCAGCAGTGGAAATGAGCGGACCTCACCGATCATCTCCCTTGCGTCGAATTCATCGACGGGTACTATCCTGAAGGAGACGTCCTTGAGTATCTCCACATATATACCGCCGAGACCGAACATTATCATATGACCGAACGTCCTGTCGAGTGTTATGCCTGCTATGATCTCCTTCCCGCCGGGAACTGTTTCATAAACGGAGACACCCTCAATAAAGGCGGAAGGCATGAATTTCTTTGCGTTCAGCGTAAGCTCGGAGAATGCCGCCCTGGCCTCCTTTCTTGAACGGACTCCGAGCCTCACCCCGCCGACGTCCGTCTTGTGCAGGATGTCGGGCGACGAGACCTTCATCACTACGGGAAACCCCGTTTTTTCTGCGGCTGCAGCGGCCTCGTCCGGGTCGGCCGCCAGGTATCTGGCCGGGAATCTGAAGCCGTATGAACCCAGTATCTTCCGTGATTCGTCCTCCGTAAGGCTGTACCGGCCTTTTCCGGCCGCTTCGCCGATGATCTTTGAAACGGAATCCCTGTCGGCGGATATTGAGGGCGGCACGGTCTTTTCTCTGCGTACCCATCGGCCGTAGTCCCGAAGCTTGCGGAATGCGCGGACGGCCGATTCCGGATAGGAAAAATTCGGGATTGAGGAGGCCTTCAGCATTTCAACGGACGAACGCACACTCTCCTCTCCCATAAAACACGTGATAAAGGGCTTATCAGACTTCGCCGATGATTCCATGACCGCCTTTGCCGCGTCCTCCACATTGATGGTCGCCTGGGGTGTCAGAATGACGAGAAAGCCGTCCATGTGACGGTCTTTAATCGCGGCGTCAAGCACCGCGGAGTATCTTTCCGCCGGGGCATCGCCGATGATATCCACGGGATTGTACAGGGAAGCGTTCTTTGGAAGAAACGTGGAGAGCTTTCGGATCGTTTTCGGGGACAGCTGCGGCAGGTCGATCCCCGATCTTTCCGCCGTGTCGGCGGCGATAATGCCCGGACCGCCTGCGTTGGTGACGATCAGCAGGTTGTTGCCGGAAGGGAGTCTCCTGCAGTTGAAAGCCTTCGCCGTTTCAAAGAGGTCTTCTATCCCGTCGGCCCGTATGACGCCGGTCTGTTTGAAGGCGGCGTTGAATGCCTTGTCGGAGCCCGCGAGGGCGCCGGTGTGGGACGATGCCGCCCTTGCCCCGGCGTGGGTGCCGCCCGACTTGACAAGGATGATGGGCTTGATTCGGGACGCTTCTCTTGCGAGTTGAAGAAACCTTCCGCCTTCCACGACGTCCTCTACGTATCCGAGGATCATGTCTGTCTCGGGGTCGCCGATGAAATATTCGATGAAGTCGGTCTCGTTAAGGTCGGCCTTGTTCCCCAGGCTTATGAACTTGGAAAATCCGATTTTGTTCCCGATGGCCCAGTCCAGTATCGCTATCCCGAGGGCGCCGGACTGGGAGAAGAAGGCAAGCCTTCCCTTCGGGAGCATGCCGGCGGCGAAGGTGGCGTTGAGGCTGTTGAACGTGTTGATTATGCCGAGGCAGTTGGGACCTACCACGCGCATCCCGCTCTCTCTTATGATCGCCCTGAGTTCCTCCTCGCGCTGTGCTCCCTCGGCGCCGGCCTCCCTGAACCCCGAGCTTATGATGACCGCCGACGACACGGCTTTTGCAGCGCAGTCCCTGAGTACACCGGCCACGAGATGGGCGGGAACAATGACTATCGCGAGGTCTATGTTGTCTTTAATGCCGGCGACGTCCGGGAATGTTCTGGTCCCGAGGATCTCGCCCGCCCTCGGATTGACGGCGAAGATCTTTCCCTCATAGCCGAATCTCCTGAGGTTATTCAGAACGGAATATCCCACTTTTTCCCTGTCATGCGAGGCCCCTATCACGGCTATCGATTGAGGATAAAAGAGTGAGTCGAGCACATTTCAATGATACAGGACAACGAAAAGGCTGGCAACCCGGCAAGGTTATCCTGCGTCGAAGAAAACAAAATTTAACCGCAGACTCACACAGACGGTCAGACAGACAACGGCAACTGCCGATATTTTTTCTGTCGGCCGTCAGGGACGAAAAAGAAGAAACAGTCTTCGTCCGCGAGTGTCTGCGGTTAAAAAGGGCTGTTTGGCTTTGCCGGCTTGGGTGTTATCGGGAAACCATTGTTTACAAGGGGAAAGGGAGAAAAGGATCATAAAATACTTGAATATTGCGTCGTATTTTTTTATTATGTAAGCATTATGGATGCGCCGGACTTTCGCAGACGAGTGGAGGACGCCTTGGGCAGGGTCAGGACCGGACTGAGGGCCGAGGGCGGAGATATCGAACTCGTGGATGTGAAGGACGACATAGTCTATGTCAGGCTCAAGGGTGCCTGCGGGACCTGTCCCATGTCGGCACTTACTATGAAGAACTGGGTAGAGACAAGCCTCAGGAACGAGATCCCGGAAATAAAGAATGTCCAGGCGGTGTAAGACGGATACATACTTTCAATGGAAGCGGGCCGGCTAGAGTGACTGTGGGGAAGATCTGCAGGACGGCATTGCCGGGGCTTCTCTTCGTTGCAATTTTCCTCTCACCCGCAGTGTCCCTGGCGCAGCATAAAGTCGCTGTGACGGGCATCCGTTACTGGTCTTATCCCGATTATACGAGGGTCGTCGTGGACCTTTCCGGCAGCGCCGAATTCTCGCGGCACCGTCTTTCCGGGCCTGACAGGATATTTTTCGATATCAAGAGCAGCCGGGTCGGTCCCGGCCTGCGGACCTCGGAAAGATAAGGGACTGCAAGGAAATAGACCTTGACGACCCGGCCAGGCTGGTCATAGACATATATGGTCATCGCCTTCGTTCGGCCAGGAAAGTGATAGTCATCGACCCGGGGCACGGGGGCCACGACCCGGGCGCCATCGGCCCCCATCATCTATGTGAGAAGGACGTGGTCCTGGATATCGCCCTGAGACTCAGGAAGATCCTTTCGGCCAATCCCGGTCTGAAGGTTTACATGACCAGGGACAAGGATGTTTTTATCCCGCTGGAGGAGAGGACGGCCATCGCCAACAGCAAGAATGCCGACCTCTTTGTGTCTATCCATGCAAACGCAAGTTCCAGCAGAGACGCGAGGGGCATTGAGACCTACTTCCTGAACTGGACTGACAATGAGGAAGCCATGAAGGTTGCGGCAAGGGAGAACCAGATCTCGCTGAAAAATATGCAAAAGATGAAGAAGGGGAACAGCGTTCTCGGAATGATGCTCAGCGACCTGAAGCGCGAGAACAAGAGGGACGAATCCCTGCGTCTCGCCAGTTATATCCAGAAGATGCTGGTCGGCGATATGAGCAGGGACTACAAAGGTGTGGTGGACCTCAACACCAAGTGGGCCCCCTTTTATGTTCTGCTGGGTGCTCAGATGCCTTCCGTACTGGTGGAGGTCTCTTTTATCAGCAATCCCCATGAGGCGAAAATGCTCTCGGAAAAGGGTTACCGCGAGGACCTGGCAAAGTCGATTGCGGACGGAATTGATGAATACATGTCGAAGACCGGCCCGGAGAGGGTTGCCGGGATAGGACGATCGGTTGACCCGCGGAATTAAGCCTGAAGCAGGGATCGTTCTTTACGTTCTTTTCGTCGTCTTTCTCTTTGTAGTCACGAACCTCAAGGTTTATCTTCTGGTCTTCGCCGTGCTGTCCCTGCTTCTGCTGAGGATACCCTTCAAGACAATTAAGGCTGGATGGATACCGATAAGCATTTTTCTTTCTTATACGTTTATCAGCAACGCGGTGGGCCGGTCCGGGAAGATAATGTTTTCCTGGGGCCCGGTAACGCTTACCGATGAGGGGATCAACATCGCCGCAGTGAGGACGCTCAGGGTCCTCTTCATGGTCGCAGGTGCGAAGATCATGATGGCCTCGGCAAAGTCTGAAGAGACTATAGCCGGCCTCGGGAGGCTTCTCCGGCCCCTGGAGAAGATGGGGTTGCCTGTAAAGGATTTCTTTGAGACCATGGGGCTCACTGTCAAATGTTTTCCCGTACTGAAGGACATGGCGCTCGATACTTACAGGGAAAACATGAAGACTGCCGATGCCAAAGGGTTCTGGGGCAGGGCAAGGGTCATATCGGCCTTTCTCCTCCCCAAGTACGGGAAGAGCCTTCCGTCGCCGGAGCTGGGTTGTGAAGGCATAAGTCAGAATGCAGAAGTCGGAAGTTCTGAGAAATAAAAGCCTGCAAGCGCCGAAGGCAGAATAGCGCACGGGGCATGGCGCATAGCGTAAAAACAAGAAGCCGCGACAGCAAACCAAACCGGCAGGTTCGCGATACAACGATTCACGTCTCACGATTGAAAACTGATGGAAATTGATCTGCTGATAAAGAACGGGATGGTCTATGACGGCGGGAATGTGCCGTCCTTTCGGGCCGATATCGGTATTTCAGGCGGAAGTATAACGCTTGTGGGGAAATTTGACGGGCGGGAGCCGGACCTGAGCATTGACGCCCGGGGGCTGGCCGTCTCCCCAGGCTTCATCGATACCCATGCCCATTCCGATTTCACACTGGTGGCCGATCCCCGCGCAGAGGGAAAGATCTGTCAGGGCATAACCACGGAGATCAACGGAAACTGCGGCATGTCGGCGGCCCCGCTGCATGGCATGACGAGGGAAAGAAGGGAAGAGGACCTTAGGGAACTCGGAATCCGCGAGCGGTGGAGCACTCTGACGGAGTATTTTACGCTGCTCGAAAAAAGGGGAATCGGCCTTAACATTGCCACACTCGCGGGACATGGGAATATCCGCGGATCGGTTAGGGGAGACGGCGACAGGGGTCCTTCCGGGCGCGAGCAGCGGGCCATGCGCGACCTGCTGCGGGAAGCGACGGAAGAGGGGGCAATCGGCCTCTCCACGGGTCTCATCTATCCCCCGGGCATTTATTCCGATGCGGGGGAACTGGCGGAACTTTCAAAAGTCCTCAAAGAGGGAGGCCTCATCTATACGAGCCATATGAGGAGTGAAGGAGACAGACTCACAGAGGCGGTCGGGGAGGTGATAGAGATAGGCCGGAAGGCGGGTGTCAAGGTGCACATATCGCATATCAAGGCAGCCGGCAAGCGGAACTGGCAGAAGGCCGACAAGGTGTGCTCAATGCTGGATGAGGCCCGCAGTTCCGGCGTAAGGTTGACCTGCGACCGCTATCCCTATACGGCATCGGCTACCGACCTCGACGCCATTCTGCCTTCCTGGGTCTATGAGGGCGGGAACGAAGAAGAGATGAAGAGACTGAGGGACGAAGTGACGAGGGCGAGGATCGCCGAAGAGATGGGGCAACAGGTCCTTTCCGATGACTACTGGAAGGGTGTGATCATCTCTTCCGTCGTATCTGAGGAGAATAGATGGATGGAGGGAAAGACCGTGGCCGATATCGGGGGCAGGCTAGGTCTGGACGGGATAGGTCTTGTATTCAGGGTGCTGGTAGAGGAGAACCTGCGTGTGGGCGCCATCTTTATGTCCATGAGCGAGGGAAACCTTTTGAAGTTCCTTTCCCTGCCTTTCTGCATGATCGGCTCCGACAGCTCCGCCAGGTGCTTCGACGGCCCCACGAAGACGCGAAAGCCCCATCCCCGGGCTTTTGGTACGTTCCCCCGGTTCTTCGGCCGGTATGTGAGGGGAGAAGGCCTCGTGGACCTCTCCGAAGCCGTATACAGGGCCACCATGCTGCCGGCGCAGACCTTCGGGCTGGCCGGGAGGGGACGGCTGGCCGAGGGCATGCGGGCCGATATCACGGTCTTCGATCCCGGCAAGGTTCTAGACAGGGCCTCGTTTGAAGACCCTTTCCGGATGCCTGAGGGTATCCGCTATGTCCTGGTAAACGGCGTCCCGGCCCTATGGGACGGATCCTTCACCGGAAGGCTCGCTGGAAAGGTGCTGAGGGGCAAAGCACGGCAGCAGGGCGCAACGTGCAGCAAATAAGCAAGAAGCAAAAAAAGATCTTCACCACGGAAACTGCCAAACATCCTTTTTTTGCCGCAGACACTCGCAGACGAAGACCGTTGTATTCACCTATTGACCTATTGACCTATTGACCTATTGACCTTTTCACTGCCTTTTCTTTTTGCTTTTATTTATGAATTTATTTGAAATTTTCATGGCTTGTTGATATAATTAATATCATTCTGGATTTTACTGGTAAAGAGTGGGCATTCCCACTCTTTTGTTTTATGTATGGAGGAAGAGTTAACAAAGAAGATCAGCGGACTCGCTGAATCGGTGGCGTCGGAATACGGTGTCCGCCTCGTTGATGTCGAGTTCGCCGGGAGCTTGAGGAAGCCGACTGTGAGAGTGTTCGTAGAAAAGAACGAAGGCGTGACCCTCGATGACTGCGAGAAGGTGAGCAGGGCGCTCTCCGCCCTTCTCGATGTCGAGGACCCCATACATAGGCCCTACGTGCTGGAGGTCTCCTCGCCCGGTCTGGACAGGCCGCTGAAGAGATTGCGGGATTTCGAGGAGAATGTAGGCAAACTGGCGAGGGTTGTCACCAGTGAGAGCATAGGAGGCCGGAATTTCTTCGTGGGCAGGATAAAGGGTGTGAAGGACGGGGACGTCAGTCTGCTGCTGGAAGGCGGGGAGGAGATCGAGGTGCCCTTTGAACAGATGTCGAGAGCGAGACTGGAGATAGAATTCTGATGTCGATGGCCAAGGACCTGTGTTTTGTGATCGACCAGATAAGCCGGGAAAAAGGCATATCCAGGGAGGTCCTTATCGAGGCGCTGGAATCGGCTCTCCTGTCGGCAATGCGGAAGAAGTACGGCGGCAGGACCAACATAAACCTGGAGATAGACCGGGAGAAGTGCTCTCTGAAGGTTTACGAGACCAGGAGGATCGTCGCCGAAGTGACAGACGCCGACGAGGAGATTTCGCTGGCCGACGCCGGGAATATCGCCCCGGAGAAGAAGGAAGGGGAGACCATAGACATTCCGCTTGACCTGCAGGAGCTTGGCAGGATTGCGGCCCAGACGGCAAAACAGGTCATATTCCAGAGGGTGAGGGAAGCCGAGAGAGACGTCATTTACAACGAGTTCAAGGACAGGGTGGGCCAGATCGTCAGCGGCACCATCATGAGGAGGGAAAAAGGCATTTATTTCCTGAACCTCGGCAAGACTGAGGCTATACTGCCGGTCAAGGAGACCCTGCCGAACGAGAATCTCAAGAGGGGGGACGGTGTCAAGGCGATCATCGAAGATGTGAGAATTACGACGAAGGGGCCGGCGATCATCGTGTCCAGGACCAGTCCGCAGTTCGTGGGCGGTCTGTTCAGGATGGAAGTGCCTGAGATAAATGAAGGGCTTGTCGAGATAAAACATATCGTGAGGGAACCGGGGGAAAGGACCAAGCTCGCCGTTCTGTCCAGGGACAACGCCGTCGATCCGGTGGGTTCCTGCGTGGGGATGAAGGGGACAAGGGTGCAGACGATCGTGCGTGAGCTGAGGGGTGAAAGGATCGATATCATCCCATGGACGGATGACGTGAGGATGCTGATAGCCAGGGCACTCAGCCCCGCGGTGATCGACAAGGTCGGCATTAATGAGGAAGGAAAGACTGCAATGGTCGTTGTGAACGACCAGCAACTGTCGCTTGCGATCGGGAAGAAGGGCCAGAACGTAAGGCTCGCGATGAAGCTCACGGGGTGGGACATCGACATTATCAGCGACACGGAATACTCCAAGATAAGGATGGAAGAGACGGACAGGGCGCTGGAAGACAGCATCAAGAAGGAAGCCCGGGAACAGGAGCAGCGGGAGCAGGAGCAACGGGACCAGGACCAGCCGCCCGTCGATGGATAGCAGCCCCGAAGACCGGCCCATCGAGTCTGAAAGAGGGATCGGTCCCGGCAAGTCCGGAATCCTTGCACGCATCGGTATCACGACAGTCGGAGACGCCCTCTATTACCTGCCCTTCAGATACCAGGACAGAAGCCTCATGGGAGATATCCGCGACCTTCGGGCCGGGACGGCTGCGACGGTCAGGGGGAGGATCATCTCGTCGGCAAACAGGAGAGTCCGGGGCCGCGGAACGGGGATCTACGAGATGCTTGTCGATGACGGCACCGGGACAATAGCGGCGAAATGGTTCAACCAGCCTTTCCTGCAGCGGAACTTCAGGGCCGGTCAGGAAGTCATACTGAGCGGGACGATAAGCAGGGACAGGTTTCGCGGATGCAACGAGATCCTGAACGCCGAATATGAAATCATACGGGACGGCGCCGATTCCTTCATACATACAAACAGGATCGTTCCCTTCTACCGCCTTACCGAAGGAATAAGCCAGAAACAGTTCAGGAAGATAATGTTCGGCATAGTGGACGGTCATACTGCCGATATTGATGACCCGTTGCCCCCGGATATCGTCAGGCGTAACGGGCTTGCACCTCTCAGGGAGAGCCTCAGGCAGGTCCACTTCCCCGGCGCCGGCGCCGACCCCGCCTCCCTTGAAAGGGGAGACAGTCCATACCACAGGAGGCTGGTTTTCCAGGAATTCTTCATATTCGAACTGGGCATGGCGATGAGGAAGAAGAGCGCGCGGTCCGCACGGGGCATAGTCTTCGACTGCGGGGGACGGCTCGGCGGGAGGCTGCTCGAAACACTTCCTTTCGGCCTGACGGCAGCCCAGAAAAGGGTGATCGAAGAGGTCCGCGCCGACATGAAGAGACAGAGCCCGATGCACCGGCTGCTGAAGGGGGATGTGGGCAGCGGCAAGACCGTTGTTGCCCTCATGGCGATGCTTTACGCCGTGGAGTGCGGGTACCAGGCGGCGCTGATGGCGCCGACGCAGACCCTCGCGGTGCAGCATTATGCCACGATACGCGGTATGACCGGGGGACTCGGCCTGAAGACGCTCCTGCTGGCCGGCGGTGCCGGCGACACGCAGCGGGAGCCTGTCGCGGCCGGCGAAGCACGGATTGTGATCGGGACGCATGCCCTGATACAGGAGGGCGTTGAATTCAGGAAACTGGGACTCTGTGTGATAGACGAGCAGCACAAGTTCGGCGTAATGCAGCGGTCCCGGCTGGCAGGAAAAGGCATACGGCCCGATGTCCTTGTGATGACGGCAACACCGATTCCCCGCTCGCTTGCCCTGACGCTTTACGGCGATCTCGATTGTTCCGTCATCGACGAACTTCCGCCGGACCGCCGTCCTGTAGCCACCGAGATCGTCCGCCCGGGGGAGAAGGCCCGTATATACGGGCTCCTGGAAAGGGAGATAGGAAAGGGGAGGCAGGCATATGTTGTTTATCCGGTCATAGAAGGTTCCGACAAGACGGACCTGAAGTCCGCGTCGGAGGGGAAGGAGGCCTTTGAAAAGATATTCCCCCGGTACACGGTCGCTCTTCTTCACGGCAGGATGGGCCCCGGGGAGAGAGAAGACGTTATGGCGTCCTTCAGAGGCGGGAAAATAGACATCCTCGTGACCACTACCGTGGTTGAGGTCGGCGTGGACGTTCCGAACGCCACGGTGATGCTGGTCGTCCACGCCGAGCGGTTCGGCCTCGCCCAGCTCCATCAGCTGAGGGGACGGGTGGGAAGGGGAGCGGAGAAGTCACACTGCCTACTTGTGTCCGATGGAGGGGTGGAGGGAGAGGCGGGGCGGAGACTCAATGCGATGGCGGCGAGCGCCGACGGTTTCAGGATTGCCGAGGAAGATCTGGCCATCAGGGGACCCGGCGAGTTCTTCGGGACCCGGCAGGCAGGTATGCCGGAATTGAAGGTTGCTGATATAATAAGACACGCCGGGATACTGGAAGCCGCCAGAGAGGAGGCATTCCGGCTGATAGAAGCGGCCCCGGGACTGGGAAAGTTCCCCCTGCTGAAGAAAGCGGTGCAAAAGTACTGGCGGGGAACGGCCGCCCTCCGGATGACCGGATAATGAAGAAGACATAGGGCAAAGCGCATGGCGCGTAGAGTCAAAGAACGATAAATTCGGCTTATCAGAGGCAGCCTCCGGCTGTTGTCGTGGTGCATTTGCGCTATGCGCTATGCCCCATGCGGATTAATTTGCCTGGAGCGGAATAGGGGGTAACATGCTGAAGAGAATCATGGAGGATTTCAGGGGCGGCCTGTCGAGGATCAGGTGGTTTGCCGTTGTTTTTTCGGAAAGGTTCAAGATCGAGATAGCGATCATCAAATTAATGTACCGGTCCGATGAAATGGAGAAGAGGAGGCAGGAGCTCTTCAGGACCATAGGGGAGCGGATTTACGAAGTACGCGGGAACACCGAAAAGAATGTCTTCAGGGACAAGGTGATAGTCGATGCGATGGAGGACATAGAAAAGATGGAGAAGGAAATCGAGGAGCTGAAGGAGAGGGTCTCCGAGATACACGGCGTGGGCGTCTGATGGTCCCTTACGTTATCGTCTGCGCCTTCGGGGCGGTGATCGGTTCTTTTCTCAACGTCTGCATTTACAGGATACCAAGAAAACAGTCCATCGTGTTTCCCTCTTCCCGGTGCCCGTCCTGCGATACGCCCATAAAGGCGTGGGACAATATCCCGGTCCTCAGTTATGTCCTTCTGCGGGGGAAGTGCCGCAGCTGCCGTGAAAAGATATCTCTCAGATATCCGCTTGTGGAGACACTGAACGCTTTTCTTTACGCCGCCGCCCTGTGGAGATACGGAATGGGGTGGGACTTCGTCATATACTGTGTTCTCCTTTCGGCGCTGATAGTGATAACCTTCATAGACCTGGACTTCCTCATAATTCCCGACCGCATAACCCTTGCGGGTATACCGCTGGGACTTGCGGCGGGCTGCTTTATCCTGCCCGATCCCTTCATGAGGGCTTCCCTCCTGGGTTACAGGGCCTCGATCATCGGCGCACTTGGAGGCTTCATCTTCTATTTCCTCATGGCGGAGCTGAGCATCAGGCTATTCAGGAAGGAGGGGATGGGCGGAGGGGACATCAAGATGATGGCCATGATAGGGGCGTTCATGGGATGGAAGGCCGTGATCCTCACCACTTTCGCGGGCAGCCTTCTGGGCTCCCTGGGCGGGATAACGTTCATGATAGCAAAGGGCAAGGGCAGGGGGACCCTCATACCCTTCGGACCCTTTCTCGCCCTCGGGACGCTGATCACCCTCTTCTTCGGCCAGGAGATACTGATGTGGTACCTTCACTGAGAAAGGGACAGGTTCACCGCGGAGACGCAGAGGGCTAAAGGCCTATTTCAACCGCAGACACTCACAGACAAAGGCGATTCTTTTTTTCGGCCACGTCGGCCGAAAGAAAAACCTGGCTGTTCATTTTTGTGTCTTTTGTCTGTCTGATCGTCTGCGGTTAGATTTCTTTTTTAGTCCGTTTCTGCGACCTCTCCGGTGTGAAATAGATTTTGGTACCGGCTTTGCCGGATTTTCATTAGAATATACTCATGTGTGGGCACCGATGGAAAAGATAACCCTTACGACCATCATCCTCTCGTCGCTGTTTCTTGTCCTGATCATAATGGTGACGCTTAGGCTGCTCATGGACCTGCGGAGGAAGAAGCTGAAAGAGAAGGAAACGGATACCACGCAGGTCGGTTTTGTGGTCGATACCTTTCACGAACTCGTTGCCACGCTCAAGGAGAAGGAGAGGGAGCTCGAAGGCCTGAAGAGGCATGCCGAAGACAGGGCGTCTTCCATAGAGATATACAACGAAGATATTCTGCAGAGCGTACCCAGCGGGGTCATAAGCTTCGACAGGGAACTGACCGTAACGAAGATGAACTCCGCCGCGGGCAAGATACTCGATCTGAAGGAAGAGGATGTGTTGGACAAGAGCTATGGAGCGGTCTTCGGCAGCCCCGTCGCCGATATCATAAAGCATAAAAAGACCGTGGAGAGGGCCGAGGTCGCCTACGTCACGGCCGGCGGAAAGAGGATCTGGCTGGGGCTCAACATGTCACCCCTGAAGGACAGCGCAGGCAATGTCATTGGCCAGATACTCGTCTTTACGGACCTGACTGAATTGAAGGCCTTTCAGTCGCAGATGGAACTGAGGGAGCGGCTCTCCAATCTCGGCGAGATGTCGGCCGGCATAGCCCACGAGCTGAGAAACCCCCTGGGCGTCATATCGGGTTATACGAAGATATTGCTGAAGAGGGCCGATGCCGGATCTGTCCCGGCCGTCGAGGCGATAGCCAAAGAAGTCGAGGTGATGGACAGGATAATATCGGACTTCCTCTCCTTTGCGAGGCCCACTGAACTGGTGCACTCCGACGTCGATCTCGGGGATCTTTTGAGCGGTTGTATACAGGGTATCGAAGACTCCTCAAAGGGGGCGGTCCGTTTTGTCCGGGACCACGACGCCCTTCCGGTGATACACGGCGATGAAGTGCTTTTGAGGCAGTCCGTCACGAACCTCATGCAGAACGCCGTCGAGGCCATGCCGGAAGGCGGGGAGGTAAGAATCGGCGTCCATGTCGACGACGTCCTCCGCCTCTCCGTTTCCGATACCGGCCACGGAATGGCGGAGAACATCAGGAACAGGATATTCCTGCCTTTCTACACTACCAAGGAGAGGGGGACCGGCCTCGGTCTTTCCATCGTCCACAAGGTGGTGGTCTCGCACGGCGGGACCGTCGATGTCGAAAGCAGCGAAAAAGGGACGACCTTTACTATCAACCTGCCGAAGACACTGATAGTAAACAGTAAGTAGTGGATAGTAAGTAGATAGCAGCAAGACTCAAGAAACTGCTTATCGCCTGCCTTTCCGCCTATTGCCTATAGCCTATTGCCCTTCTTCTCCCCATTCACCATTCACTTTTGCCTCATCGATGGGATGAAAGGCAACTGCCCGGAGCGGTTTGAGACAGACCTTGTTTACAGGGGGGGCCCTTCTTTATTATCTCTATCTGTTGGCCGATTCCTGTGTATCTCTGGCCGAAATGGTCATAAAGAAGAAGAGCTTAAGAATTCCCCAGTCATATCAGGAGGCATTCGATATACTCGGCGAGGGTGGAGTACTTGAACCGGCCTTTGCATTCGATTTCGCGAAGATTGCGGGGTTCCGGAATTTCCTGGCACATGACTATGAGAAGATGGATATGAAGCCGAAAAAACATTTCACCAGACACCGAGACACGGACAGGGCGGAAGTTATCACTTTGGCAAGTGGAAATCTCAAAGCTGTCATTCTCGCCGGGAATCCTTTTGTAAGGCCGGCAGAAAGATTCCGGACCTGCCTGCCGGCAGGCAGGCGAGCCGGAATGACATACTTTAATGCTTGCGAGCCTGTCGTTGCCTCTAACCTTTAACCTGTAACCTGCCTTTGTTGGTTGACAGAAAAAGAGAGAAATTGTTATTGTTCAAAAGATGAACGACGAGCGCTTTTCGGCTGTTGAGCAGCAGAGGGAGCTGCAGATCCTCAATGAGCTTTCTGACGACGACACTCTCACCCAGAGGGACATCAGTAAACGGCTCGGCATTGCGCTTGGACTAACCAATTCCTATATAAAAAACCTGGTGGCAAAAGGGTATGTTACGGTCAAGTCCATTCCCCCAAGGCGATACGCCTATTTCCTGACCCCCAAGGGGTTCGCGGAAAAGACCCGCCTGACATACCGCCTTCTGCATGACTATACGAGGATTTACAGGGAGGCGAGGAACAGTTACAGGAGGCTGTTTTCCGAACTCCAGGACGGGGGGGCCAAAAATATCGTTCTGGCGGGTGCCGACGAGGTGGCGGAGATAGCTTACATTACCTTGCAGGAGGCGTACCTGGCGCTCTCGGGTGTCTTCGACGAGGAACTGGCGGGCAGGAAGTTCTTCGGCTGGGAAGTGAAGCCTTTGAAAGACATCAGTGCCTGCGAATACGATAGCGTGGTTTTAGCGTCCTATTTAAAGAGAGAGAAGATTTACGGTGAACTCCTCCGCCACGGCGTGACGGAGGATAAGATAAGAGACGTTTTTGTAGCAACGTAGGCAACAAGCTATCGGGCCGGCAAGCTGGCCGGCATTTTTGGTGCCATGAACATGGCAACTCTGACATATCGCTCACCCGGACAGGCCGTCAACGACGACCTGAATGGCGGTAGCCCGTCCAAAATCAGGGAAAAAGGCAAAAAGCAGGCAATAGGCACGAGGTTATAGGCAATGGGTGACAACAAGAAAAAGATGGGGCAGTGGCTGCCGGGCTGTGCGCCTTTCCACCTATCGCCTATGGCCTGTTACATATTACCTTTTCTTATAATGGCTCTCCTGGCAGTCCCTTCCACCGGCAGTGCGGCTACATCGGCTGTTAATGGCGGTACCTCTCAGCTCGACATGAGCAGTCTTCCCGCGGGCATTGCAAGGCAGATACAGAAGAGCGGTCAGGCCGACGTACTTGTTGTGCTAGACGACAGCGACGCAAGGGCCTACGCCGCGCGTCAGAGAAAAAGGCTCGGTCTGAGGCACGACGATGCGGCGATAGTGTCCGGGAAGGCGCAGTTTTTCCATCAGAGGAAAGACAGGGTGATGAAGGAGCTATCGAGCACCAACTACACACTTCTCAGGGATTATGACAATTTCCCCGTTCTCTACATGAGGGTCAACGCCCACGCCCTTGTCCGGTTGAAGGGAATGAGCGACGTGAAGGCCGTCAGCGAGGACCGGGTAGTGAGGCCTTATTACACAGACAGCCAGACACTGATCGGCATACCCTCGGCATGGACCTATGGAAGCGGACAAACCGGCGCCGGAACATCGGTGGCAGTGCTCGACACGGGCATAGATTATGTGACGAGCGGGATCACACAGTGCGCAGCTCCGGGAGACCCTGGCTGTGTTGGCTATGAGCACTGCTTTGCGACTGGCGGATGCACGACAGACCTGAGCCACGGCACGAACGTATCGGGGATTGTTTTCCAGACGGCGCCCGATACGGAGGTCCTCGCCCTTGACGTCTTCTACACCGACGGATTTGCCCACTACAGCGATATCATCTCCGCCCTGAACTGGGTAATGAACAACTACACGACGTATAACATCGTGGCGGTCAATATGAGCCTCGGAGGAACGGACGGCTACACCGTTCCCTGCGTATACGACGGCCTTGCCTCCGCGATAAGCACCATAAAGGCCGCGGGCATAGCCACTGTGGTTGCTTCAGGCGACCTGGGCTTCAGCGATGCGCTGACAGCGCCTGCCTGCGCGCCCGATGCCATTTCCGTGGGGGCTGTGTATGCCGGCAATTACGGGGCCGAAACATGGCCGGTATGCACCGACGCGACCACTGCGACCGACCAGGTGGCATGCTTTTCTGACAGCGCGTCATTCCTTTCGATGCTGGCGCCGGGGGTGGACATCACCGAGCCCGGGGGCCTTGCGATGAGCGGGACGTCCCAGGCGGCGCCTTTTGTCTCGGGGGCGGTGGCCGTACTGAAGAGCGAGACCCCCGGACTTACCGTCGATGATGAGGCCGCCAGGCTTGAGGCCACCGGGACACCGGTTACGGATGCAAGAAACAGCATGACTTTCCCCCGTCTTGACCTGAATGCTGCCGTTTCCGTATCCAGTCCAATCATCCTGCCGAAACCGGCGGAATATTCCTTTATGGCCGAGCAGGGAGGACCCAATCCCGCCGGTCAGACGATCGACATCTTTAACGGCGGCGTCGGGACGATGAACTGGACATTCAGTCCCGATCCGGCCCAGCCATGGGCCACGGGCACTCCGTCGACGGGCACTGATGCAGGAACCGTGACATTGAGCGTCGATACGTCGGGGTTTACGTCGCCTGGTACGTACGTTGCAAACCCGCAGATCAGTGCGGCAGGGGCCTTGAACACGCCTGTGACAGTACCGGTGAGCCTTGATCTTGTCGACTCCGCATATGCCGAGGACTTCGAGTCCCCGGCCCTGATCAATAAATTCCTGTGGATCACGGGTGGTAACGGCTCGTGGACTACCGTGAGCGGCACGGGTCATACAGGCACCTATGCGGCGCAGTCCCCGGCAATGACTGACAACCAGTCGAGCTATCTGCAGGTGACACTGAATGTCACCTCTCCGGGATACGTCTATTTCTGGATAAAGACTGATACCGAGCCTACCTGGGACAATGTGAAGTTCTATATAGACGGCAATAACGAGGGACTCTGGACGGGCTGGTCGGGGGCCACGGACTGGACATTCGTCCAGTCTGAGCACGAAGTGACCCCCGGGTTTCATATGTTCAAGTGGATATATTCGAAGGACCCCAGCGTATCCCAGGGGCAGGACGCCGTCTGGATCGATGATATCTTCTTCCCGCCTTCCAATACGCTGGTGCCCGTCCCGTCGTTCTCGCCCTCGTCAAAGGACTTTGGACCGGTAATCTCGGGGAGTGGCTCATCGTCGTTCACCTTTAGTGTCTTGAACATCGGGTCGGCTGACCTTGTGATCAGCAGCGTGGCCCTTGCCGGCAGCAATGCGACAGATTTTCTGATGGAATACGACAACTGTACGGGACAAACGGTGGCGGCAGGTGGCTCCTGTACGGTCGATGTGATTTTTTCCCCGGCTTCAATCGGTTCGAAGAGCGCAGCGCTGGTCGTCTATTCGAATTATCCCTCACCGGTTAGTGCATCCCTGTTCGGTACCGGGGCTGTCGCAGATACGCTCACGGTCAGCAAGAACGGGACAGGCACGGGCACTGTTATTTCACTTGACCCTCCGGGGGGCATCTCCTGCGGGGCGGATTGCTCCGAGGCTTACGCCGACACGACGCAGGTGACTCTGTCGGCTTCCGCCGATACGGGATCGACCTTTGCCGGCTGGTCAGGCTGCAGCAGCACTTC
Source organism: Candidatus Sulfobium sp. (assembly GCA_037381085.1). Classification (GTDB taxonomy): domain Bacteria; phylum Nitrospirota; class Thermodesulfovibrionia; order Thermodesulfovibrionales; family UBA6898; genus JARRRD01. Next base: position 6,698 of record JARRRD010000058.1, on the reverse strand, counting down.
AGGCAGTACGTGCTATGTCACGATGAGCGGCCCGGCTTCCGTTACCGCGACATTCAACATGATCCCCCCGGTTGCCAACTTCAGCGCAGGACCCTCTACCAGCGGCGACGTGCCTCTGTATGTGAGTTTTACGGACGATTCTACGAATAATCCGTCATCATGGCTATGGGACTTCGGGGACGGGGAGACAAGTACCGAGCAGAACCCGTCCCATAATTTTAAGACGCCGGTCACCGGCACGGTCACCTACACGGTCTCACTTACCGCAACAAATGCCGGCGGCTTTGATACCATGACAAAGACGGGTTTCATTACCGTTTCACCCTGTGCCAACGATCCCGCCATGGTTTCGGGTATCGGCTATCCGGATCTCGCATCGGCCTACACCAACGTTTCGGATAGCGGCACAGTTGAGCTTCAGGCCGTCGACTTTAACGAGAGCGTCACACTGGATCGGGGCGTGAGCTTCACGCTTGAAGGCGGTTATGGCTGCGACTATAGCTCCAACCCGGCCGATTCGACGATCGAGGGCTCTCTCACGGTGGCTGATGGGACGCTAACCGTCGACAGGATCATAATACAATAACGGCTGGCGATAGGCGCGAGGCTATAGGCAATGGGCAACGACAAGACAAGAAGAAGGCAATGGCTGATGAGCTGTATTCCTTTCCACCTATCGCCTATTGCCTATCGCCTATTGCCTGTTTTTATCGCCGTGCTCCTGGCGCTTTGCCCTTCCACTTCCGCGGTACAGGCGGCGGGTTTTCCGGACCTTCAGCAGTTTATCGATGCCGGAAAGGTACCGCCGGGGATAGCGAAGCAGATAGACCAGAGCGGCGGGGCCGATGTAATCGTGACGCTGGACGACAGCGACGTGAGATCCATGGCGGCGGGGATGCGCAGAAAGCTCGGCGTAAGAAATGACAACGCGGCGATCCTCTCCGAGAAGGCGCTTCTTTACAGAGATAAGAAGGAGAAGGTTCTGGCCGGGATTGCGGCTGAGTCATACGGCATGCTGAGGGATTATGACAATCTCCCTGTGATGTTCATGAGGGTAGATGGGCAGTCTCTTGCCGCCCTCCTCAGTATGAAGGAAGTCAGGGCCGTGGGGGAGAACAGGGCCTTTGTCCCTTTCCTTGCGCAGAGCCTGCCTCTTATACATCAGCCCGAGGCCTTTAGCGCAGGCGCTGCCGGGGCGGGCACTTTTGTAGCAGTGGTGGACTCCGGTGTCTATTATGACAACGGTTCTTTCGGTAGCTGTTCGGGAGGCCCCGGGAGCATTGGATGTGAGGTGGCTTACGAGCAGTGTTTTGCAACAGGGGGGTGCCAGACGGATAAAAAACATGGTACCAACGTGTCGGGAATAGTCCTCGGCGTGGCACCGGATACGGAAATACTCAGCCTCGATGTTTTCCGGAGCAGCGATGGTTTTGCCTATGATAACGATATCCTTGCCGCCCTCAACTGGGTGCTGGGAGAACAGATGGATTCGGGCAGTCCCTACTATGGAAAGATCGAGGCGGTCAATATGAGTCTCGGAGGTCAGCGGTACTATGACCAGTGCCCTGCTGACAGTTTGGCTTCTGCCATAACGAGCCTGAAGGATGCGGGCATCCTGACGGCAGTGGCCTCCGGCAACAGCGGTTACACAGACTCGATCTCGTCGCCGGCATGCTGCCCCGATGCGGTGTCGGTGGGCGCGGTGTATGATTCGGATGTAGGTCCGAAAGAATGGTGCCTGAATTCAAGCTGCACCTCCACGTGCACGGATACTACCACTGCGGCGGACCAGGTAACCTGTTTTTCGAATAGTGCCTCATTTCTGACGATGCTTGCGCCGGGGGCGCTTATCACTGCCGCGGGATATACCTTTGCAGGCACGTCCCAGGCAACCCCCTTTGTCGCCGGGGCTGCGGCTGTGATAAAGGGGCAGTATAGTGCACTGACGGTGGATGATGTAGTTTCAAGCATGACCAGTAGCGGGGTGCTCATCACTGACCCGAGAAACGCTGTAACTAAACCGAGACTTGATCTCTATGCCGCCCTGCTCGCAGCCGGTCCGCATATCGGGGTCTCTCCCACATCGAAGGATTTCGGTACTGTATTCGTGGGAAGTCCGTTGTCTCAGACCTTTACAATCACAAATTCAGGCGTGTCCGACCTCGGTATTCAGACGCTTTCCGTCGGCGGACCGTCCGCCACGGAGTTCATTCTTCAGAATGATCAGTGTTCGTCACAGGCGTTGGCGCCCGGAGGCTCCTGCACGGCGGACGTGCAGTTTGACCCTCAGTCAGCCGGGAGCAAGAGCGCCCATTTGTCGGTGCCGTCCGACGATCCTGCAAATCCGACACTGACCGTGTCTCTTGCGGGAACGGCAGTGATTCAGCAGTATACGTTGACGGTCCTTAAGGCAGGGACAGGGACGGGAGCGGTGACCAGTTCCCCTGC
>JARRRD010000058.1:0-4241 GCA_037381085.1 Candidatus Sulfobium sp. | reverse complement strand
CCCTGCCGGAATCAGCTGCGGCGGCACCTGCAGCGTGTCTTACGATTCCGGGACTCACGTAACTCTGACGGCCAATCCGGGCACTTACTCAACGTTTTCGGGCTGGTCGGGCGGGGGCTGCAGCGGTGTGGGTACCTGCGATATAACGATGACCGCCGATACGACGGTGACGGCTGCTTTCGCCATGACTCCTCCGACGGCGTCTTTCACATCGACGGCAACGACCGGCGCAGCGCCGTTTTATGTGAGCTTTACCGATACTTCGACGAACAGTCCTTCTTCATGGCTTTGGACCTTCGGCGACGGGGGCACGAGTGCACTGCAAAATCCCTCTTATAACTACAAAACCGCCGGTACGTACACGGTTACGCTTACCGTGACGAACGCGAGTGGTTCGGATACTGTGACCAAAACGGACCTTGTTGCTGTATCAACGTGCTCATCAAACTCCCCGGTGCGGCTGGTAAGGGGGGCGTCGACGACGAATTATACGGACCTTGCGACGGCCGTGAGCGATGTCGCTGATGGCGATGTCATAGAGGCTCAGGCACTGGACTTCACCGGCGACCTGAGTTTCGGCAACAATGTGACCCTGGAAGGCGGATACGGCTGTGATTACCTCGCCAACCCCGCCGCCACGACAGTGAACGGATCACTTACAGTCCAGAACGGCACCCTCACGGTGGAAGGGATTGCGATACAATAAAAACGCAACGAGCATGGCGCAGAGAGCATAGCGTGACAACAACTCCAAAGACCGTCGGCGACGCGAAAGTCAGAAAAGCCGACCTGCAATCTGCGGGTCTTTAACGATTTGACGCTGTTTCATTTTTGCTCTATGCTCTATGCCCTGTGCGCTATGCATCTTTAATAGGGATGATTGATATTCTGAAAATTGTTGAGATCGCGGAGCTTGCCGGGCGGGCGGTTATGGAAGTTTACGGCCGGGAGGATTTCGGGACGACCTACAAAGATGATTGCTCACCCCTGACACTTGCCGACAAAGCATCCCACGAGGCTATCCTGACTGCGCTCCGGGAGGCGACTCCTGGGATGCCCGTATTGTCCGAGGAGTCGAAGGCGGTGGCCTATGAGGAAAGGAAGTCATGGAAGGCCTACTGGCTGATAGATCCCCTTGACGGGACTAAGGAGTTCATAAAGAGGAACGGCGAGTTTACGGTCAATATCGCATTGATTGAGGAAGGTGCCCCGGTCCTTGGTGTCGTGCATGCGCCGGCCAGAGACGTTACGTATTACGCATCCGCGGGAAAGGGCGCTTTCCGGAAGGCGGCAGGAAGGGGAGCCGGCAGGATCAGGGTGAGCGGCCCGCCGGATGGCATCCTGAGGGTTGCCGGAAGCAGGTCTCACGGCGGGGAGGCCCTCGAAAGGTTCCTGGCGGAACTTGGTCCCCATGAGCTGGTGAGCATGGGAAGTTCCCTGAAGTTCTGCCTCGTGGCGGACGGCACGGCGCACATGTATCCCCGCCTGGGGCCGACGATGGAGTGGGACACCGCCGCCGCCCAGTGCGTCGTGGAAGAGGCCGGTGGGAAGGTGACGGACATGGAGGGCAGGAGACTACGGTATAACAAGAAAGACTTGCATAACAGCGATTTCATAGTCGCATGCTGCGAACAGGTAGTTGAAGAATGCATAGCGCATAGGGCATAGCGCATAGAGTAAAAACCAGCTTAAGCCAAGGAGTGAGAGGCGGCCTATGGAAATGAAGGAAAAGCAAGCAGACGGACGATGAGGGACTGTGGATTTCCTGTTTTTTTAACGCGGTGCGCTATGCGTATTTTATGAACCGTAGTAAATTCAGATTTCAGGATCTGGAGATATGGAAGGAAGCCATCGAACTGGGTGATCTTCTCTTCGATATCGCGGACTTTCTCGAGCAAAAGAAACTTTTTCGATTTGCGGAACAATTGCGGGGAGCCGGCATGTCTGTTTCGAATAACATCGCAGAGGGTTCGGGAAGCTCGTCAAGAAGCGAGTTCAGACAGTTTTTGAATATTTCAAAGCGAAGCACTTTTGAAACGGCCAATATACTGGTCATTCTGAACAGGAGGGGCCTGATCGACAGGGAATCTCTTGACACCTACCTGGAGCGGATGGATGCCCTATGCCGAAAGATCACTAACTTTCAGAGGGCTTTATCGAGATGACAAACAGAGATACAAAGCGCAGCTATTCCCTGCAGTCAAATCCTTTACCCCATGCGCTCTGCGCTATGCGCTATGCCAAATAAAGACGTCGTGTGGCACCATGCCACTGTCACCCGGAGGCGGCGGGAGGGGCAGAACGGCCACCGGAGCGCTGTCCTCTGGTTTACGGGCCTGTCGGGCTCAGGGAAATCGACTCTTGCCCATGCGGTCGAGGAGCGGCTGCACCAAATGGGGTGCAGGACCTTCGTCTTTGACGGCGACAACGTCCGCCACGGCCTCAACAGCAACCTGGGGTTTTCAGCGGAGGACAGGAAGGAGAACATCAGGCGCATCGGCGAGATGTGCAAGTTGTTCGTAGAGGCCGGGGTTATCGCCCTGACGGCCTTCATATCTCCGTTCCGGGATGATAGGGAGAAGGTGCGGAAACTGATGGATCAGGGAGATTTCATAGAGGTATTCTGCGACTGCAGTCTCGAGGTCTGCGAGAAGAGGGACGTGAAGGGGATGTACGCCCGGGCGAGAAGGGGGGAGATAAAGGAGTTCACCGGCATCTCCTCTCCCTATGAGAGGCCTGAAAACCCGGAGCTGTCGTTTGACACGGGCAACGTGCCCCTGGAGGAGTGCGTGGAAGGCATTGTTTCGTATCTGACAAAAAGAAACATAGTAGAGAGAAAGTAGTTATAAACCGCAGACGTCAGCGAGGCCTGCGACAGAAGAAGAGGCTTTTTGTTAACCGCAGACGGCCAGGCAGACGAGGGAAGCAAGAATGAACTGCGATTTTTTCTTTCGGCCGACGTGGCCGAAAAAAAGGACTAGCCTTTGTCGGCGAGAGTCGGCGAGTGTCTGCGGTAGAAGAAGAGCCTTTTTGTTAACCGCAGACGGCCAGGCAGACAATCAGGCAGACGAGGGAAGCAAGAATAAACTGCAAGTTTTTTCTTTGGCCAAGTCGGCCAAAAAAAGGAACGGTCTTTGTCAGCGAGAGTCCGCGAGTGTCTGCGGTTAAAGAATGAAGAATAAGGTTGAATTGGTCGCAAGAATATGTTAAGTAATAGTCATGAAATGTGGAGAAAACGGGGATTCCCGGCAGAATATGGAGGATGGACAGGTAGTCTGTCAAAAGAGAAAATGGCAGTAAAAGGAGGAACAGCATGAGTAGGCATCACAGCGACAGGGGGTTTGGTAACAGGCGGTCTTTTTTGGGGGTTAGGAAAGCGCACATTTCACTTTTCACGGTTCTACTGGCTGTTGCAGTGCTGGGGTTGGGATTTGGGGTCCCGGCCCATGCAGCTGATAAGTTGATAGTGAAGAATGGAAGCACCACGAAATTTGTGGTGACAGACACCGGTGCGGTTGGAGCGGGTGTCACTGAGCCTAGCTATCCTTTTGACTTGTCAAGTCAGGGCAACATGGAATCCCAAATGCATTTTTCATTGAACGGAACGGATGTTGGAGGATGGATAACCTCTGTCTTGGATAACAACTTTTTTGTTTCCTCAGGTGCGGAATATAATTCCTCGGCCGGTGGGTGGATTCAGAAATCTTCAGACGGTAAATCTGTAATGGCGGGTTCTGGCGGAAGTGGCTATACGCTGTATATGCAATCGGGCACGAGTGTCGGCGGAGCTATATCCGCCGTTCCGAGGCTTAAGATCGATTACAGCGGTAATATGACAATTCCTAAGCTGGCTGGCAGTTACAACAACGGCAGTGCCTATGTCTGCGTGAATAATAGCGGACAACTTTATGCGAGCGAGACCGGCTGTCCGTAACGAAATTGTGGGATCTCTTGGTGTAGCTGTCCTATTAGTGTTGGCTGTGCATTCTGGTCTTTTGGGCTGCCATTTCCTGCCGGGAATGGCAGCCTGTTTCAGCGGGTAGTAGGTTCTATCGTCCAAATTGACAGTAGTCACGCCAGTTTATTGAGGCCTTCGGTTGCCTCGGATAATACTTGGACTGATCCATCCTTGACAGCTATTGCGGAAATATGTTAGCGTTCAAATTATGAACATTGCGATGTTTGATCAGGAATTGGCTGCTTTCGGGAAGGACGGATCCGGAATTTTCATGCGACTTATG
>JARRRD010000057.1:12180-21133 GCA_037381085.1 Candidatus Sulfobium sp. | reverse complement strand
AAGGAAAACGACGTGCCCGAGACAGACAGGGAGATCCCTTTCAAGCTTGTTTCCCGGGGCAAGGGGTGCCTGATGCTTGTAAAGGAAGATGTGCGCGAGCGGGTCATCGATGAACGTATCAGGGCGATGATGATCCGTGACCAGCTGGACAACGCTGCGGTCGATCGCGGCGAAAAGCTCAATTCGATCCACAAGAAGCTTGCCTATCTTTTTTTGCGGGAGTATGCGGTCAGCCTTCCCGACGTGGGCACCGACGAGATTTTGGCAGACAACTGGACCTTTGGCGAGATGGAAAGGCTGGGATACTTCAGGACATAAATACTTTCCTCTGTACTTCAGGAACAGGAGATATTTTTATGCCGCATTTCGGGCTGATGAACGAAGACACCCTAGGGCCGGTGGAAGGCCCTCTCATGAGGGCCAAACTGCATATACGCTGCGGCCGGAGGAGACTGAGGGAAGGAAAGATATCAGCGGGCATCGTCACTTTTTACGACGCCCTGGTATCCGCCATGAAGTGGTATATTGCACGGGCCGACAAGAGGAAGCTCCTCAACATTACGGAAAAGGACGACATGACCGACGACAGGACGATGTTTGAAGTGCTGAAGCGTTCCGGCGTCGTCGACGGGGCACAGGACTTTGCAGCCATAGATAAGATCGTCGAGAAGGCGCTCGAAGGAGAAATGCCCGGGTACGATTACAGGGAGTATCTGGTTAACATGGAGTCCGTCCTGAGCCAGATAGGTGTTCTGCCCTTCGACGAAAGCGAACTCCCCCCCGAAGACCCTTCGACCTTCTGACAGTTTAACGGTAAGCTGCCGATCCGCTTTATTCGAAGAGCGCCTTGACGAAGTCAGGCGGGGAAAAGTCCTGGAGATCTTCGACACCTTCTCCCACCCCTATGAGCTTCACCGGTATATTGAGTTCCCTCCTTATGGCAAAGACAATCCCCCCCTTGGCAGTTCCGTCCAGCTTTGTCAGGGCAATCCCGGTAACACCGATGGCCTCATTGAACATCTGCGCCTGTCGCAGCGCGTTCTGCCCGTTCGTTGCATCGACCACAAGCAGCACCTCATGTGGAGAGCCGGACATCGCCTTGCCGCATACCCTCCTGACCTTCTTCAGCTCCTCCATGAGAGGACTCTTGGTATGGAGACGCCCGGCAGTGTCTACGATAACCACGTCTATTCCCCGTGCCCTGGCGGCCTCTATCGCGTCGAACACGACGGCGGAAGGGTCGGAGCCGCTCTGGTGCTTGACGAACTGGGCCTGGGCCCTCTCAGCCCATATCTCCAGTTGCTCGATGGCTGCGGCCCTGAAGGTGTCTCCGGCGGCAAGCATCACAGAGTATCCTTCATTCCGGAATTTGTTCGCCAGTTTCCCTATGGTCGTCGTCTTTCCCACGCCGTTGACACCGACGGTCAGAATCACGAAAGGTCTTTCCCCGAATGCAACGAGGGGATGGCTTATGCCGAGCATTGAGACCATCTCCTGTTTCAGGAAATCTTTCACCGAACCTGCGCCCTTTATCTCGCCCTTGTCGGACTTCTCCTTCAGACGCCGGACTATTTCTGCAGCACTGCCCGCGCCAACGTCAGACAAAACAAGCGTCTCTTCGAGTTCCTCCAAGGTCTCCTCATCCACCGGCCGTCCGGTGAATATGGAATCCACCTTTCCGATAAAACTCTCTTTTGTCTTTGTAAGTCCCTTCCTGAGTCTGTCAAATAATCCCATTTATCTCTCCCGACCTGCCATTTGGTAGAAGCGCCAGAAACCACGCGAACCGTCTCCTGACTCTCCGCACCGAAACTCCCGGCCGGAGAACTTTTAATTTTAAATTGTGCAAAAGACATTTATCAACCTTGGGGAAGACGACTTCAGTCACCGGCATTCGGCTTTCAGCCGTCATCCGGCTGATCGCCGCAGATAGTCTGCTTACGGAAGTCCTGACTTTCTTTTTCGGCCTGTCCTTTCCCCTGTGCTCTGTGCGCCATGCCATTTGCGCTTTGCCGGAAGTATCGGTGAGTACGGCCGCCATGTATAATATCCCATGGAGAATTATTACAGATCCATTATACCCAGGCTGAACGGAAACGAAATCAGCACAAGATCCGGCTACTACCTCTCGCTGGTCAAAAGAGGGATTGCAGGGTTTATTATTTTCGGCGGGGAACTCGAAGAGATACGCGAATTTATCGGAAGACTCCAGGAGGAGTCGGAGCTGCCGCTCATAATTTCGTCGGACCTTGAGCGCGGACTCGGCCAACAGGTCGAAGGCGGTACCTCCTTCCCCCCGGCAATGGCCATGGCTGCTGCCGCCGGCCGCTGCCGAAGAAATGGCATGCTCCTTGTCAAAAGGGCCTTTGAGGCCCTGGCGGCCGAATCGGAATACGTGGGGATCAATACCATCTTCGCCCCGGTCCTTGATATAAATACGAACCCCGAAAACCCTATTATTGCTGCAAGGGCCTTCGGAGAGGACAGTAGAACCGTTTCATTTTTCGGGTGCGAGATGGTCGAGACCTTACAGCGATGCGGCATTGCCGCATGCGGCAAGCATTTCCCGGGGCACGGTGATACCGGAACAGATTCCCATATAGGGCTTCCTGTCATTGACCGTAGCCTCCCGGCCCTTAAGAGACAGGAGCTGAGGCCCTTTCGAAGTGCCATAAGGGCTGGGGTCAAGATGATGATGCTGGGACATCTGAGCGTCCCTGCAATAGACGCTTCAGGCGCGCCCATGTCCGTTTCCCGCAAGGCCGTCTCATTCCTGAGGAGAGAAATGGGATTTAAGGGCATATTGATAACGGATGCCATGAATATGGGCGGAGTGGGGAAATTCTCCGAAGAGGAGGCGTCTCTAAGGGCAATCAATGCGGGGTGCGACATACTGCTCCATCCTTCAGACCCGGAAAGGACAGCGGACTATCTCAGGAGAAGGGGGGCCTCTTTTCACCCGCGGCGCCTGGACCGCTTCCGGGCGGGTCTTAAACGTCTTCGGCCCACGACGACGCCGCCTTTTGACAACCACCTCAGACTTTCACGTGAGCTGACCGAGAGGGCGATCAAGACATCGGGCAGATTCAGTGTCCGGAGCAGACCTTTTGTAGTCGTTCTCAATGATGAACAGGAGGAAAAGGGAGCAGCTTTCCGCAAGCGTCTGAAGGCCAATCTGAGGGAGGCGCAGTTCCATACTCTCAGACAGGGTTCAAGGACCCGGAGAATAAGCCCTCCTGAAGGGGCCTTCACCGTAGTAGCAGTATTCTCTGAAACCAGGGCCTGGAAGGGGGGCGCAAGCAGCTGGCTTCGCGACACTTTGTCGGACGTTGCGGGCAAGGCAGATCTCCTTATTTCATTCGGCAGTCCCTACCTCCTGCCTCATCTGAAGAACGCCGCCCGGATGTACGCCTTCTGGGACGACAAGACGGCCCAGGAAGCGGCAGCGGACATCATTTCGAGAAGGTTGGCAAGATGAACGACACCGGCGAAGTAAAACACATGATAAGGGCCGAAAGCGAGGCCAGGATAAACCGCCTTCAGGCACGGCTCAGGGAAGAAGGTATCGACGGCGCCCTGCTGGTCTATTCAGTCGACCTTTACTATTTTACCGGATCGCGCCAGAACGGGGCGCTCTGGGTTCCTGCCGACGGCAGACCGGTACACTTGGTAAGGAAGAGTTACACGCGGGCCAGCCGCGAGAGCGCCGTAGCCGACGTCAGGCCTTTTCCCCCGAGCGGCGAATTTTCCTTTCTCTTCGACGGGGCTATCAGGAAGATCGGGCTCACTTTAGACGTACTGCCCGTTCAGTCCTGCCTTTTCTACAAGAGGCTTATTCCCGGAAGGGAGTTCGTCGATATCTCGATGATCAACAGGGAACTCCGGTCAGTGAAGTCGGCCTTCGAACTGAAACAGATGAGGCTCAGCGCCGGAACACTCTGCGAGGTTTTCAGCGAGGTCCCGGGATTCCTCACCTCCGGGATGAGCGAACTGGAACTGTCCGCCGAGTTCGAGTACAGGCTGCGAAAGTCGGGGCATGAAGGATACCTCCGCATGAGGGCATTTAACCAGGAGACGACAGGACTTGCTGTCGCCGGCGAAAGCGCTGCAACGCCCGGCTGCTTCGACGGGCCGATCACCGGCAAGGGACTCTCCGCCGCCGCCCCCTACGGTCCTTCTTCGTCTGTCATCGGGCAGAACGTCCCTGTCGTCATTGATTACGGGGTGGCTGTCAACGGATATATGGTGGACATGACCCGCATCTTCGTGATAGGAAAGCCCGCCCCCGAAATAAAGAGCGCCTTTGAAACAGCCATCGCTATACAGGCATGGCTGGCAGAAAACCTGAGGGCCGGGGAAATATGGGAAGATCTCTTCCAGGGCGCCTCACGCATGGCTGAGGCGGCAGGCCTGCGCGATTATTTCATGGGATATCCGGGCGAGCAGGCGAAGTTCGTCGGTCACGGCGTCGGCCTCGAATTGGATGAACTGCCGGTGCTGGCCCCGAAATTCAGGTTCCCTCTCCAGCCGGGGCATACCATAGCAATCGAGCCGAAGTTCGTCTTCCCCGGGCTGGGGGCCGTGGGAATAGAGAACACCTATGCCGTAACCGATTCGGTGTGCGAGAAGCTTACCACACTTCCGGATGATATGGTTTACCTTTAGTAAGAAGCTTTGTCCCGCAGACGGCGCATGACTGAAATGAAGCCGAAGTCCCCCTTCATTTAAGGAGGAATCGAATCAAAGAGCCTCCATATCCTGGCATGCCTCGGGGGTTATCATGCCTTTCGGGAATTGAACCCACTCACCCTGACCGCAGCTTTCAAAATTTATAATTCAGATTTCGCCAGGATCGGATAGAATGAAATGAGAGGAACAAATGGCCGACGGAGGATTTGAAGAAAGAACGGACATTCCGGGCAACTCCCCCATCCCGCCCCGCGACTGCGGGCTCTTTGCAGGCAAAGTGCTCATCGCGGTGCTGATCACTGCCGGGATTCTCTTCCTATGTCTTCTCCTGTGGGCGGAATCGGGCATTTTCCTGCTTGCCTTCGGGGCCGTACTCTTCGCCATCTTCATCCGTGGATTGAGCGCACCACTCAGCAGGGCCTTGAAGCTTCCTTTCTTCGTTTCGGTCATTGCAGTAATCCTGGCCATCGGGGGGATTTTGTATCTCTCGTTCTCCCTGCTTACTCCCCATGTTGCCGCACAGGCAAATGAACTCGGGCAGAAGCTGCCCGATGCGCTGGCACATATCCGGAACCGGATCCAGGAAAACCCCCTTGGGAGGGAGATACTGCGACAGATGCCCAGTTTTCGGGATCTGCTCGGGGGCGGGATGCTCCTCGCCGAGGCGAAGGGAAGACCCCCGCGTTTACATCAAAGGGTTCCTCCGCCTGGTGCCTCCCGAAAAGCGGCAGCGCGCCGCCCACATCTTCAATGCCCTTGCGGTTACACTGCACAGATGGCTTGCAGGGAGGCTGCTCGGAATGGCGCTGGTAGGACTCCTTACCGGGATAGGGCTGAAACTCGTAGGTATCCCCCTCGCCCTGACGCTCGGGCTCTTCGCAGCGCTTCTGACCTTTATCCCCTATCTGGGAGCCATAATGTCAGCCGTACCGGCAGTACTGCTCGCACTGCTGGACAACCCCATAAAGGTGGTCTACGTCATAGGACTTTATCTCCTTATCCATACCTTTGAAGCCTACTTTGTGAGCCCGATGATTCAGCAGCACCAGGTTCTTCTGCCTCCGGTGATAATTATAATCGCGCAGATATTACTGGGCGTCTACGCCGGTCTTCTCGGGCTCATCCTTGCCACGCCGCTGACTGCGGCAGCCGTCGTCATCATAAAGATGTTGTACATCGAGGATGTACTCGGAGAAAAAGCTGATGTCCCGGGAGGGACATGAGCCCGCGTGTTCCGGGCACTGACTGGACTACCCAGCGGCGCTGCCGGACTTCAGTCGGGTAACATTACTTCAGGCGGAGCGCACCTGCCTCGGGCGACACCAAAGGCACGGGACCGGAATGACGAAATTCATAGGCGCTCAACTCAAGTTTGATTAAGAGAGGGAGGTACGGAATCTTTTGGCACCATGCCTCCCTTCCTGTCTTACGCCACCTCGGACTCCGGGCAGAAGTCGCTGCCCAGGATTGCCCTGAGGTCCTCCTCCGGGGTAGAGGCAATGGGTCTGATACCGAATTTCTTCACCAGGAAGTCGAGAACATTCGGTGTAACGAAGGCCGGCAGGGAAGGCCCTAACCGGATGTCCTTAATGCCCAGGTGAAGCAGCGTAAGGAGTATTGCCACAGCCTTCTGCTCATACCACGAGAGTATCAGGGAAAGCGGCAGCTCGTTGACGCCGGTGTTGAACGCCCCGGCAAGGGCGAGCGCTATCTGAACAGCCGAGTAGGCATCGTTGCACTGGCCCACATCGAGGAGTCTCGGAATGCCGCCGATATCGCCCAGGTCCCTGTCGAAGAACCTGAACTTTCCGCAGGCGAGAGTGAGCACCACGGTGTCTTTCGGCGCCATTTCGACGAACCGCGTGTAGTAGTTTCTTCCCGGCTTTGCGCCGTCACAGCCGCCGACCAGAAAGAAGTGACGGATCTGCCCGTTCTTCACCGCGTCGACGACCTTGCCGGCAATACCCAGCACCGCATTTCTTGCAAAACCGGTCATGACCTCGGCCCCGGAGACATCCTCTTTAAAACCCGCCATTTCGAGGGCCTTTTCGACAATGGGGGTAAAGTCCCTGTCGGGTATATGTCTCACGCCGGGCCACCCCACAAGGCCGCAGGTGAAAATATTGCCGGTATACGAATCAAGAGGCCTCTGAAGGCAGTTAGTGGTCATTAATATCGCGCCTGGAAACTTCGCAAACTCCTTCTGCTGGTTCTGCCACGCCGTGCCGTAATGTCCGTAGAGGTGGGGATACTTCTGCTTCAACCCCGGATATCCGTGAGCGGGAAGCATCTCACCGTGTGTATAGACCGATATGCCCCTGTTTTCGGTCTGCTTCAGAATCTCTTCAAGATCCTTCAGGTCATGGCCCGAGACGAGAATCGCCTTTCCTCTCCTTGCTCCGAGGGGTACCTTTGTCGGCACGGGATGTCCGTAGGTACCCGTGTTTGCGCCGTCAAGAAGTTCCATTGTTCTCAGGTTGATCTCTCCGCACTTCAATGCCAGACCCACCCAGTCGTCGAGACCGAGATCGGTCCTCGTCATGGCCGCCAGGGCAGCATGCATGAAAGCAAATACCGCATCGTCCTCCTTCCCCAGGATCAGGGCGTGATCGGCATAGGCGGCCACACCCTTCAGCCCGAAAAGTACCATGTCCTGGAGAGACTGTATGTCAGGGTCGATCTCCTTGCCGGGCACATTCTCTTTGACCGCCCTGCCCTGCCCCGTCAACTCATCGAGACTCCTGGCAGGAACAAAGGTTACGCTCCCGTGCTTAAAGTCCACGGCGGCGCCTGAGGAGTTCACCTTTTCCTTAAGCGACTCCCTCAGTTCGACTGAACGCCTGATGAGAGACTCGAAACGCAGTGCGTCGAAATCAACGTTCGTAAGGGTCGAAAAGAGCGCCTCCGACGTAAAAACATTCACGTCCCTGTCGTTGATACCGACCTTGCGTCCTGCCTCCGCAAAGAGCGCCAGCCCTTTCAGCGAGTGTACGAGAAGGTCCTGCAGAGCAGCCACCTCTTCGCTCTTTCCGCATATCCCCGTCTTCTTTGTGCAGCCCTTTCCCCCGGCCGCCTGTTCACATTGGTAACAAAACATATAAACCTCCGGAAATATTTTTTTGCCCGGCCATTGATCCGGCTTCATCTTAATATAGACTTTCAGGCACCGGCCCGGTATGATATTGATCATAGGTTGAGACAAAAAGATCCGTAAAGCGGCAGTGGAGGATACGTGCGCGACGGGAATATCCAATTGTGATCCCCTGATTGTGGGAGAAAACAGTACAAAAGCATCAGACAATTACCGATACCGCCCACGATCCTCTTCAAGGTAAGATTAGACAGAAGACGTCTTACATAAGAGCAATTCTTCCTGAAGAAACGGGGAAAAATCAGCTCGTGAAACGAGCAGGGACAAGGAGGATTTTATGAGGCAAAGGGTTTTAGCTTTACTGGCAGGAGCAGGTTTTCTGCTTGCAGCCGTCACGGCATTTGCAACGTCGACGATCCATAGCGAATTCCTGGCCAAATATCCGTCGGCCACGGACTTCAGTTGTGCATTATGCCACAACACTTCGGTGGGCACCAGCACTTCGACGCTCTATTACTATGGCGCCGCCCTTCATAGTGATCCCGTCAATTCCGCTAACTCTATCACTACGTCGAATCCGTCACAGGCGCAGTTTAACGCTGCCGCCACAGACATTGAGCCGTTGGATTCCGACGGCGACGGATATTCGAACATAGCCGAGATCAATGCCGGGACTAACCCCAGTGACCCTTCAAGCCACCCAACGCCGACACCCACACCGACACCAACTCCGTCACCGACTCCTACTCCTACCCCTTCGCCTACTCCTACGCCCACACCAACACCAACGCCTACTCCTGCGGCAGCGACAATGCCATGTCCGACAGGTGATGGCGTCTTCGGAATCTATGCCCCGGCGGAAAGTCCCGTGGTAAGCACCGACCCGGCGACGGCACAACCAGTCGGCATCGTGGTTGAACAGAATGCCGATGTTGACATTCTCCTCAATGCCGCCTTCGATTGTCCGGTAGATGTCACATTGAGCTTATACGCACCAGGCATAGATCCTCAGGATGTCTTTTTCGTCGGTTCTACCGGGGTCGAGCGTCTCTCGGAATCGTCGGCAATGGCAGAGACGGACGATAGCTCCGGTGGCTCTGCAAATCAGTTATGGAAGAAACTTGAGAATCTCGTTCTTTACAAGACAAATGTGTCGGAGGTGAATGTGGGGCC
>JARRRD010000057.1:0-12121 GCA_037381085.1 Candidatus Sulfobium sp. | reverse complement strand
TTCACGCGGTCTTCCCCCCCGGGGTGTACGTGGTCACTCTCGGTGTAACGCCACACGGTGCGGAAGGTCAGTCCTCATACCGCTGGACGACTTTCTTCGTAGCTCAGTAATGCGAAAGTCGGGCCCGGCCGTTCTCAAAAATGAAGGGCGGCCGGGCCCTTCCCTTCCCCCCATAACTCTTTCCCCGCGGCAGACGACATGAACCGGCAATTCGGCCTGTGCTGGGAAGACTGAGTTCATTGTTGAAACAGATTATGATAGATTAATAACAGGAACCTGCCCAACATGGAGGAGCCGATTAAAGAGAACGTACTGATTACGATATCGCGGCAGATGGGAAGCGGCGGAGCATATCTCGGCCGCCGCGTGGCAAACAGACTGGGCTTCAGGTACGTTGACAGAGACATCCTGAAAGAGGCAACACAATATCTCGGGGAAAACGAAGAGAACATCACTTTCAGGGAAGAAAGGGTTTCAGGTTTTCTTGAAAACCTTCTGAAGGGCTTTATTTACGGCAGTCCCGAGACTGCATATGTGCCGCCTTCCATTCGGCCGGTATACGACATCGACCTCTATAACGCAGAGGCCAGGATAATCGCTGGCATCGCCGACCGGGACAACGCCGTCATCGTCGGAAGAGCGGGCTTTCACGTGTTGGAAGGCCGTCGCGGGCTTGCCAGCGTCTTTCTCCATGCGCCCGAAGACTTCCGCCTCCGGCGCGTTACGGAAGGTTATCACATGTCCATTCCGGAGGATGCAGCGGCGCTGATAAGACAGTCGGATGTTCAGCGCAGACGGTTCATAAAGACGGTTGCAGGAGTCGAATGGACCGATGCGCGGTGCTATCATCTGAGTATAAATACCGGCGCGGCCGGTCTGGCTGCCGCCGAAGACATGATCCTGCAACTGGCCGAAAAAGTCCGGAACAGTATGGACGGATAGCCGGGACTTCACTTCGCCCGCTCAATACCGCCAGTAGGGCCAGGGACCGAAAGGGGGGCCCCAGTATGGACCGTAGTAGGGGCCGTACCCGTACCAGCCGTAACCATAATAGTAGGGAGGATAATAGGCCTTACGTACCTGCCAGAGATGGATCTCCCTGACGCTGATCACCGGATAGGTATAGGTCATCTCGCCGATCTTCCTTTTTTCCGGGCTGATGATTTTTCCGGCCACGGTCACCTTGCGCCCCTCCCTGTATATTGCCGGATCCAGATAACCTGAAGTTGTGGCGATAAATCTCCCCTGTGAGTGTTCGCTGTCCCCGGGCTCCCCCTCATGATCCAGGGGAGTTTGAAGGACCACCACCTCCGTGCCTTTCTTGTGATTTATCGTTTCAATGACGATGCCGCCCCAGATCACGACAGATCCGGTGTACACACCCGGCTCCTTAAGCACAGAAGTGAAAACGGGACCTCTCTCGGCTTCCTTCCTCAACCCTTTCGAGATCGGATAGGCACAGGCGGACAGCACAAATAAAATTGCGATACAGACAAGAAGACTTCTGCGGCCAATTTTTTTGTAAACGAAACAGGATGCGGCAGTTCAGGGAACTATAAGTTTCCGGTTTGAAAATTCCCCGCTTAAATGATAAGATGTTTCTATGGCGGCCTATTATTTAGTGGCCGTCTACAACGTATGCTTTAAGCTGACCGTCATTGTCCGACCGGACCGGCTAATCCGGCAACTTCAGGGTTTCTGGTTTTTCCTGACTGTCCCGGACTTGGTCCGGGATCAGGCCTGACAATGACAAATGAGGACAGGCTCTGTTTTAGCGCAGGTGTCATCCCGGCTCTGGAGGGACGATAACCGGAGAAAGAGGGCAGGACGGCAAATATGTTTCCCTTTCCAGGACTGGTTGAGAATTTCCCGGCAATCGGCCTTTTCGTTCTCCTTCTTCTCGGGGTGATAGGCTTTCCTTTTCCGGAAGACGCCATACTCCTGACGTGCGGTTTTCTCATCGCCAGGGGTTCTGCTGTGCCTGCACTCACCCTCATTTCCGTATATTGCGGCCTCCTCCTGACAGACTTCATCCTCTATTCGGTCGGCAGGAAATACGGCAGAATGGTGATCACGCACAGGAAGTTCAGCCGGATACTTTCCCGGGAAAAGCTTTCCAGGATGGAGAGGGCTTTCACCGGAAAAGGCGTTCTCGTAATCCTTTTAGGCAGACAGATCCTTGGTATCAGATCGCAGGTCCTGCTTTCGGCGGGCGTGATGAAAATGCCATCGCGCAGGTTTCTTCTTTCGGATGCCGTCTCCGCCATGATCACGCTCACGCTCATCGCCGGGGCCGGATACCTGGGAGGCCATAACCTTGAGGCGCTGCGAAGGCACATTTCCCGGATCAGCTTCGCCGCACTGATATTCCTGACAGTTCTTTTCGTAATTTATTTTGTCTTCAGATATCTCCGCTCCAGGCGAAGCGAAGTGAGGCCTGATATTCCAAACGAGCCCGACAATTGACCTTACAGTTGCTATGCAGCGCGGAAGGAACATCAAAAAAGTCTTGTAATGACGACATGATCTATCCATCTTCCACATAAATGACCGACGTTCAGTGACTTCCGGAAAATGGCTGGCAGACCCCTCTCAAGGGCTGTGAGGTGTCGCTACAAGACATTTTTCGTTGCCCCTTCCACGCTTTTCAGAGAATCTTTTGCGGCAATGGGGTTAACTCTGCAGTTTCATCAGTTTCAGAAAGGATTACGCTGATATATAGCCCCTCATGAGCAGGGACGGCTCTCCGGTGATGTCCCCCTTTCCCTTATTCGATCATTGTGAAGAAAACTTAATTGGGTTTCGAGTGTTTTTTGTGCGATTATAAACAGGACGATGAAAAAGTTTCTGCAAGAAAGGAGAACCGGATGAGATCAAAGAACGTTTTATTTTGGGTAGCGGGCCTGCTCTTGACGGTCGCGTTGACGATGCCGTTGAACGCACAGGCCGGTGTAAACGTAAACATCGGGATAAACCTGGCCCCGCCGGCCTATGTCATTCACAAGCCCCCGCCGGTTGCCGTTATACCGGGCTCTTATGTATACTTCGTCCCGGGTGTCCGGCTGGATATACTGTTTTATCACGGATATTGGTACCGGCCTTACGAGGGGCGCTGGTACAGGGGAAGAAGCTACAATGGTCCCTGGCATCAAGTCGTAACCAGGAGAATACCTTCCGCAGTCCTGCATATTCCGCCGGATTACAGGCGTTCGACACATTCTTACAGATCGGTCCCATACGGCCGCATGGAGAAGAACTGGAGAAAATGGGAAGGGGACAGGTATTGGGACAGAAGTAATATGAAGCACGTCAGGGAGAGGCGTGTGGAAGACAGAAGGGACAATCAACGGGAGCACGGCCGGCACGGCAATCGCGGAAGAGGAGCTGGCCGTTACGATTAAACAGGAAAATCCTTGCGACTCATGTCAAAAGGCATGCAGGCGGGAGATAGCAGGTCTTTCTCTTCCATACGTGCTTCTGCACTCGACAGAATCAGTACCCCTTACAGGCCCCGGTGAGAAGGTCCAATCCCCGGGGACGTCTCCTTTTTTGATAAGAGATGCGTGCTTGTATTAACATATTAAGAGGACGCTTTATAAAAGCGGCTTACAACTATCCCTTAAAAGGAGGTTATTGCGCTATCGGGAAAAAGCATAGTCGTGGGAGAGAAGAAGTACAGTTGCAGCACCACCCTCATTAATTTCGACACTATCCTCAGGACTTCCTCATTTCTGGCTTCACTTTTTGTCGCGTGCAGAAAAAGAATGTTATGAAAATCATGAATCCGATCAATCCGATAAAATTAATCGGACGGGCGGGAAGAATCGTTGTATTACTGTCTCTTTGCGGGCTGTTCGCCTTTCCGGTCGTATCATACGGCAGCGTCAAGCCGGCGGCAATCATTGATTTCAGCGGTTCTCCGGGCGCCAGGGGATTGCCCGAAGGCTGGAGTTTGAAAGTACACCAGGGAAAGGCGCAGGCCAACCTTCTCGCCCAAGACGGCGAAAGGGTGCTCCACATGAAATCTGTAAGATCGTCCTTTGCGCTGGAACATGATGTGGCTATAAACGTCCGGAAGTATCCCTGCCTGGTCTGGACGTGGAAGGCCGTCTCTCTTCCGCCCAAAGGGGATGTGAGGGAGAGTTCCAGGGACGACCAGGCGCTCCAGTTGCTCGTCGCCTTTAAGGACGGCCGGGTCCTCAGCTATGTCTGGGATGCAAACGCCCCTGCAGGGACCGTGGTAGACCGGTCAATTCCCTGGCCGTTCTCCATCAAAATAAAGGTGATCGTCGTCCAGTCGGGCCGCTCCGATTTGGGGAAATGGGTCACGAATGAGAGAAATGTCTATGAAGACTACAGGCGACTTTTCGGAAAAGAGCCCCCTCGCGCTGATCGTATCAGGGTCCAGATGAACACCCAGCACACCAGTTCGAGCGCGGAAGGTTTCGTGCGCGACGTCGTCTTCAGCAGGAAGACCTTCGTGGCAGAATCCGATATCCCCGGAGTCCGTGTAGTCGACTCCTCCGAGCAGTAAAGGACCTCTATACGTCTCTTCCCCCGGGCAACGAATGCACCCGTCGGGAATTCCTCCTGCCACCGAGCCTCAGGGAAGATCGGGCGGCACGGCGCCCGTCCTTTCTTCCCTCGTACTCTCTCCTGGCGAGCGGAAGAAGCAGACGTTTCAGAAAGTAATGGCCGTGCAGCCGCATGAGAAACTCGCGGGGACGACTGCCGGCGAGCTTCCCTGCAAGAAACCGGTAGCCCGTGTTTCCGCATCTTTCGAATAGATATCTGTTCACCAGCGATGTCTCGATCATCGGCTTCAGGTCTTTCCTCCAGAGCTCGTCGTAATCTGAGCCGTCAATGATACTTCTGGCCGCCAGGTATCCGGAGAGTATGGCGTATCTCATCCCGAAACCCCGGAGACAGTCCTGGAAACCCGCAGCCCCTCCAACATATAACTTGCCACCCCTAATCTGAGAATCGCCGATCGAGAAATCCCCGTAACTGCCGAACCTCTTTTCATTCCTCATGGTCATGCCGAGGCTGTCCCTGAAGAACTTCACCGTCTTTCCAAAGCATCCATTAACCCTCCCGTACTCTCTGTAGAGAACGGCCGCCATGGTCCCGCGTCCCTCGCTTACGAGGAGATAGGCATAACCTTTCGGGGCGATTCCGTCATCGAGGATAACAGCGGCGCCGTCTTCCATATCGGTCTCGAAAGTAGCCCCGGCTGCGACTTCCTTAAAACCCCTGGGGCCGGCAGCTACAACGGCCTTACCGCAAATGGCGCCCACGTCTATGCGCTGATTGAACCGGATATCCACGCCCAGAGAGAGGGCCTGTTCCTTCAAACCGGCATCAAGCGCACCGGCCATCGCACCTCTTCTTATGAGATAGAAGATGGGCCTGTCGGACCAGACCCAGGCCGGTGTGCTTTCAGCCGCAAACACCACCCCTCCACGATAGGGCTTGCACAGGAAATTCAGGTCAAGGTCAAGATCTCCGAGGAATTCGGCCGCGTCCTCTTCGGAACTCCAGTTTTCGAGCCCCTGAAACTCTCCGTTGAGCCGATGTCCCACATCGGGAGCTTTCTCATATACGGTCACGCCGTATTGATTTTTCGCAAGAACGATAGCGGCACTGAGGCCCGCCGGCCCGGCCCCTATGACGGTAATCCGCTCTTTCATGCATCATTCCCTCGCAAACGTGTTATAAAGCCATCCCACTATCACGCCACCGAGCCCAAGGTCGACAAACCCGTAAAAGAATGCCAGTACACTTCCCAAAGGTGAAATGGTATAGCCCGGGTAAACCGAGCCCGCGATGACCTCAAGAAAAGATTTCCCGTAACCGGTAAAATAGGACAGAAGGGTTGTCGCGAAAAGAACGCCTCCCCAGACTATCCCCAGGGACAGACCGAGCGCCAGTGGTTTTATTTTCATCTTCTTCTCCTTCGGGAAGCATGCTGCCAATGTTTGTTCTTCCCTTTATTTCAAGCTTACCACTCGAAAGGCCGTCTTTAAAGGCGGTACCGAAAAGTCCTCTTTTGATCCCCGTCGTAAGGAGTTTATTCCCGACTTTTCCCTTATTTTTCAACTCTACAATCCGGGGTCTCCGTGGTTTATAGCTCTTTTCATGCAGCCTGAGGGTAAAGAATGCCGGCAGGTCTATGCGGTCAGATATGTGTTAACAAGCTTCAGGAGTTCCTGGGTCTGGATAGGCTTGGGAAGGTATGCGTTTGCGCCGATGGAAAGAGCCCTTTTCCTGTCTTCCTCGGCGCCCTCGGTAGTAACTATTATGACGGGTATATGCTTGAAAGCGGGGTTGCCCCTCACAAGGCTGACGAGTTTCAGCCCATCCATCACGGGCATGTTGATATCGGCGAGGATGAGGTCCACTTTCTCCGATGAAAGTTTCTTGAGGGCGTCCACGCCGTCCGACGCTTCGATCACCCTGGAATTGGGTATCCTCTTGACAGCGAAACTGATGAGCTGTCTCATCGTCGGCGAATCTTCAACAACAAGAATGTTCGGCATTTCACGCTCTCCTATTTTTTCGGTTTCTCTTTAAGAAGATCGAGAAAACTCTGTATCGTTGTCAGCTTTCTTTCCGACTGGGTATACATCCTCGATGAAAAAATGGCCGTGGCTGCATGACCTGCAAGCAGGTTGAAGAGCTCGTAATCGACGTTCGTAAAGCCTTCCTTCTGCATCAGAAGCTTATAGATGGAGATTACCCCTATGACATGTTCCTTGATCTTCAGCGGAATACAGACGATGGGTTCATGGGTGTTGATGTCCCCCCCGCCGTCCAGGTTGTCGGCAAAATAACTTTCACCGCTCCTTGCAACCGTCCCTATCGTACCCTCGCCGATCTTTACCTTGGGCGCATCCGCCACGCTCATCCCTTCCGCGCTCACGGGCACAAGCTCGTTGGCCTTCTCATCCATAAGAAGTATCGCGAATTTCTCGGCTCCTATCAGATTTATGACAATCTCAAGAACTATCCTGAGGACCTCGGTGAAATCAAGGGTGGAGTGGAGCTGATAACTGGCGACATAAAGGTTTGCAAGGTTGTTGTTTTCCTCTTCAACTTCTATATATTTGGATGCGAAGTCCTTGTTTTCCTCCTCCACCTGTCTGAACCTCTCCTTGAGCGAGTTGAGCTCATCCCCGATCATACGTATCCTGTCCTCATAGAGTTTGATCCTCGCCTCGTCGCCCGACCTCTCGACAGACTCCTCAAGCTGGGCGACCCTGTACCGGAGCTTCTCGTTGTCCTTCAAAAGCTCCTTGGTGAATTCCTCGCCTTTCCTGAACATCTGCAGGAATTCATCCGCCCTGTTAATGTGCCCTGAATCCTTTTCCACTAATTCCTCTTCTTGTTCACCAAACGCATTATTTCCGCCGGGACCTCGGACAGAGGCAAAACAGCTTCGGCAGCACCGGCCTTTATCGCCTCTCCCGGCATCCCGAAAACAACGGCGCTCTGCTCCGATTCTGCTATAGTATAACCGCCTTTTGTTTTAATTTCCAGCATCCCCTTTCTCCCGTCATTGCCCATGCCGGTTAGGATGACACCCATGGAATTCGCACCGAAATTGTCCGCCACCGACCGCATCATATAATCGACCGACGGCACGTATTTGTCACTCAGCTTCCCCTCTTTCAGCCGCACGATCCGCTTCGCTCCCCTCGCCTCAAGGCCGAGGTGATATCCTCCGGGACAGATCAGCGCGGTACCGGCTTCAACGGGATCGCCCTCTTTCGCCTCCCTGACATTCAAAGGGGACAACTTGTTCAACCGCTCGGAGAGAGGCTCCGTGAATCCCCTGGGCATATGCTGGCTGATGAACATCGCCGCCTGAAAATCAGGCCCCAGCCTGGTCAAGATAATCTGCAGCGCAGCCGGCCCTCCAGTGGAGGATCCTACCGCCACGGCCTGTATGGCACTCTCCTCCCGCCCTGCATTGATGGCAGGTTCGTCCCTTCCAAGAAGTTCGAGATTCTTGCTCAGGATGTCCATGCGGATATTCTTGATTCCCTTGACCTTCTGCACGAGGTCTTTTCCGATGCTCTGGAGCTCGATGGACGCACGTCGGGTGGGTTTGGCAATGAAGTCGACAGCGCCGAGTTCCAGTGTTTTGAAGACCGTCTTTGAGTCGTTATATGAACTCACCATTATGACCGGGGTCGGCCTCTGTATCATCAGCCACCTGAGGAACGCAAGACCGTCCATCTCGGGCATTTCAAAGTCCAGAGTTATAATATCGGGTTCCAGCCTCAGCGTCTTAGCCATTGCATCCCTGCCGTTGCTGGCAATGCCCACGACTTCAAGGCTTGCGTCTTTTTCCAGCATCTCCTTGATGAGCTGTCTCGTATATGCCGAGTCGTCTACAATGAGTATTTTCGTCTTCAATGCGATATACCTCTTGAGGAATTCTCAGGACTCATACCCTTGACGGTATGGATCTCCGTGCCGCCGTCCCGCTTACTTCTTCACCGGCTTCTGGTAAACCATGTCGTTTTTCAGGTGTCTGAGGGTAAAAGCCGTCGAAATATTGATGAGAGATTCAGCGTGTCCGAGGAGAAGATAACCCCCGTCGAAAAGCCTGTCGTAAAATATGTCTATTACCTTTCTTCTGGATAAGCTGTCAAAATATATTAATACATTTCTGCAGAATATTACATCCATTTTGCCCAGGAATGTTGTCTTGTGGGGATCCAGGAGATTAAGATAACTGAAGTTTACGTTTTTCCTGGCGGCGTCGCTGATCCTGAAGCAGCCGTCATCATCGTAAAAATATTTTCTGAAAAAATATGGATCTATCGTGCGGAAAGAGTTCTTCCTGTATATCCCCTTGCGGGCGGCCTGCAAGACACGCTGGTTTATGTCGCTTCCATGGATCTCGATATCCCAGCCGGCCAGGCCTTGCATCTCTGCGACAAGCATAGCAACGGTGTAAGGCTCTTCACCGGTCGAGCAGCCCGCAGACCATATTCTCAGCGTCCGGCTGTCTCTCTTGACCTCCTTCAATTCCTCCAGTATTTCGGTACTGAAGGCCCTCAACTGGTTCTGTTCCCTGAAGAAATATGTTTCGTTGACCGTCAGCACGTCGATGATTGCCGAGAGTTCCTCGTCGGCGTTTCTGTCGTAACGAAGCAGACGGTAATAATCCCTGAAGTCGTCCAGGTGATGACTTCTAACACGGCGGGTCAGTCTTTTTTCAAGAAGATACCGCGTCCCGTCATCGAAAAAAAGGCCGCAGTAGTCCCGAATAACATCCCTGATAAGTCTGAACACATCCTCGGGAAGGGATATTATTTCTTCTCTCTCAAACACGCAGAATCTCTTCGATCGTTTTAAGCACGGTGGGATCTTCTTCGCTGTCGAGAAGCTTTTCCAGTTCTTTCCTCACTTCCCCCTTCGCCATTTTGCCTAGTGCTTTCACAGAAGCGATCCTCGTTGCCCAGTCAGGGTCGCCCAGGAAGGAGATAAGGTCATCCTCGACACCTTCAAAGGACGAAAGTGCCATTATCGCCGTCCTCTTTATCTCCTCGTCCGGAGACGAAAGCACCCCGGTGATCGCCCTTCTGGCGTCATCCCCGCCGATCCTGCCCAATGATTCGATTGCGGTGGCTGCAACAAAGCCGCAGTTGTCATGCAAAAGTCCGATCAGGGGATCAACCGCTTTCTTTTCTCCCATCATCCCGAGCGACTTTGCGGCGGCCGCCTTCACAAAATTGTCCTTGTCGGAAGTGAGAATGACCAGCGAATTGAAAACACCCTCTCCGGGAATCGCTCCGAGGCTCAGCACGGCGGAAATCCTTATGTCGGGGTTTTCGTCGGTAAGAGCGAATACGAGATACCGCACCGCCTCTTCCGTCCCGATCGCCGCCAGTGCCGCCACAACGGCCTTTCTCACCTTAACCTCTTCGTCCTTCAGCACAAAACCGAGTTCCCCGACTGCCGCCGAGGCCTTCATATTTCCCAGTAGATAAGCCGCATTCCTCCTGAGTACGGCTTCCCCGCTCCTGAGCATGCCGATTATCTCGTCTTTATCAAGTGCGGCTCCGAGATTCGACAGTGCGAGCACGGCGGACTCCTGGACATCTTCATAAGGGTCAATCAGGAGCTTTTTCAATTTGTCAACAGCCCTGGGGTCCTCCAGTTTTGCTATACTTACCGCTGCGGCGGAACGGACGTGTCCGTCTTCGTCTGTCAGCATCTTTTCAAGGATATCGTAATAAACGGGTGAAACGATCTCCGATGTGACTTCACACATAAAACGCCTCTGGTGAGGATTGTCTGCATCGAACAGCTTTAGTAATGACTCGGGATTATCTCTGCCGATGAATACCAGCGCCTTTCTGATGTCGTCGGCGAACCCGTCTTCCTGCGAGATTTCCAGCAGCGGACCGTAAGCGGCCTCGTCCTTCATGAGACCCAGCAGCAGGATGGCGGAGATCCTGGCTTCCCGCTTCTTCGACCACGCGTGTTTTATGAGCAGCTTCACAGCCCTGTCCTCCAGGGTCCTCTTCATTTCCCCGGTGATGGTCTCGGCGTCGACTCCCTTATGATAGAATTCGGCAATCGTCTTCAATGCCCGTTCCTGGATATTTATTGAGGGATCTTCGAGCAGGGGGATAATACTTGACAGGGATGACGGTTCGGCCAGGCGCCCGAGCGCCTGCAGGACAGGTTCTCTCAGGGGCTTGATCCCGAGGGCGCGAAGCAGGTGAGGCACCGCCTTCCTGTTCCCTATTCTCCCAAGTGCGTCGGCGGCCGGATAGGCGGTCCAGAGGTCTCCGCTCTCGACTATCTCAATGAGAGCGTCCACGACTGAAAGCTCTCCGACCTTGCCCAGGTGTTCGACCGCCGTGGCCCTCACGTTCTCATCTTCGTCCCTCAGAGCATCGAGCATCAGCGGGATGGACCTGGGGTCCCTGTGTTCGCCGAGAACATCGATCACGAATTTTCTGACATCACGGTTGGGCGTCTGAAAAGCCTCGATAAGAAATGCAGTCGCCTTCCTGCCAAGCCGGACAAGGGCCTCTATGGCGGAGTTCCTCGCTCCCGCGTTGTCTTCGATGTATAGAAGACCGATAAGGCCGCGGACATATTTTTCCAGGAGGTAGTCTTGCAGCAGCACATCCACAGCGCTCTTTCTAACGCGCCAGCTGACGTCCTCCATGGCCTTCAGCAGCAGCGGGATGCAGGAATCCGTCTTCATCCCGCGCATGCTTTCCACGGCTTCACGCCTCACGTCGACGTTACTGTCGTTGATCTGGCGCCTCAGCTTCTCCACCTATATCCTCAATCATTTCGATCGATTCTCCCAGCTTTATCTTCTCTTCGGAGGTCAACAGGTTGTCGATATTCAAGAGCAGGATGATTCTCCCTTCGTTCTTGCCGATACCGTGGAGATATTCGGTTTTAAAACCCCTGAACAGAGACGGCGGAGGCGTTATCTCCTCCGGCGACAATGCCAGGATCTCCTTGATTTCATCCACGAGAAACCCCGCCTTCTCCTTCTCGAAACGGACGATAATCACCCGCTCTTTTTTGCCGGCAGGTTTCGTACCGAACCGCCTCCGCAAATCGATCAGGGGTATGACGGAACCCCGCACGCTTATTACCCCTGCGAGAAATTCCGGCAGGCCGGGTATCGAAAATACCTCCTGGGGGGTTATGATCTCCACAACCCTCCCGATTCCGATACCGAAAATTTCATCGGCTATCCTGAAGACTGCGAACTTGTTCATCTATGTTGTCCTGAAAACCTCCATCTCCTCCTTAAGTGTCTCTATTTCGCCGGCGAGCGTGTTGAGTGATGTGGAGACGTCCTCCATGTCCTTGACGGTTGCTATGCCAAGGCTGTCGATACGTTCCATTTCCCGGATGATGCTGTCGTTCAGTCCCTTTTGCTGAGAGACGGCGTCGCTTATACCGCTTACGACATCATTCGCAATTTCGAGATTTTTTACGGGGGACTAACATAGGGAGCGGTACAACGGATGGGGGCAGGTCATGGGCAGCGCCGTGGGCCTGTTGCTGGACCGGCTGGGCGTCGAACCCGTCCCGGCGGTGCAGGAGGAGCTGGTCCGCCAGGTGGCCC
>JARRRD010000056.1:0-34816 GCA_037381085.1 Candidatus Sulfobium sp. | reverse complement strand
CTCGTGAGATATATCCATTTGAATCCCGTGAGGGCCGGACTGATAGAGGGGATGGATGACCTTGACCGCTATAGATACAGCGGCCACAGTGTTATCATGTGTTAGAGACTTTGGGGACGTACTTGAATACCTTGACTTACTTCTTATAGTTGGTGTTATTTTTGTTGTAACCGTATGGGAGGAGGAAGGATGCCAAGAAGGGCGCGGCTGGATTTTCCCGGGACCCTGCACCATGTAATTGTGCGTGGAATAGAGAAGAAGAGCATCGTCCAAGACGATGAAGATGCCTACCTGTTGGAACTCGTGAGATATATCCATTTGAATCCCGTGAGGGCCGGACTGATAAAGGGGATGGATGACCTTGACCGCTATAGATACAGCGGCCACAGTGTTATCATGGGGAGAGTGAAGAATGACTGGCAGGACCGTGATTACATATTGAGGCAGTTTGGAAACAAAGAAAGGGAGGCTAAAAGGGAATATAGAAAATTTGTTGTAGAGGGTATCGCTGATGGGAAAAGGTCTGACCTTGTGGGAGGAGGGCTGGTAAGGTCACATGGAGGGTGGTCTCAGTTGGTCACAATGAGAGGGAAAGGAATGGTCGAGGCGGCTGACGACCGGATTTTGGGCAGCGGGCAGTTTGTGGAGCAAATCCTGGAAGAGGCGGAGGAAAGGATACGGCAACAGTTTCCGTTATTGGAACGCCGGAAGAAGATCGAGCAAGTGCTCCGCACAGTTTGCCGGGAGGAACAAATAACCCCTCAGGAGCTGCAGAGCGGAAGTCGAAGAGGCCGGATTCCGGCCATTCGCCGTAAGATAGCAGAGCAGTTGGTTAAGCATTCTGGCATACCGATGGCGGAAGCTGCGCGATTACTTGGAGTTTCGGTGTCGGCAATATCCAAGGCGCTGAGGGAATGAAAGTCAACCTAATCAAGTACGTCCCCCCACCACCGTCCCTGAGGGAATGAAAGTCAACCTAATCAAGTACGTCCCCCCACCACCGTCCTACCCGCTTGGTACGGACATCAACGGAACCGAGGTCTACCGTTGTTGTCCCCAGGGGAATGTGGTCCGGATCGACAACTTCGTCCGCCTGGTGAGGGATGCCAACTGAAGAGGGAGGAAGATGACATGAATGGTAAAGTTTTCAGGTGGTGGCGGAGCAGGAATGATATGACGAAGAAACTGCTTGGAGCAATATTACTGTGCGAGATGATGATCGGGTTCTATCCCGTGATATGCCATGCGAAAAATTATTCAGAGATAGCGGACAAGCTCCAAAAAGGTCAAACGAAAGAGGCGATCACAAAGTTGCTCGGTGAACCTGTCAGGAAAAAGATCACCGGAAAAAACCATAAATATATTTGGGGGCCGGAAGAGGAATTTTGGGACAGGATACCCATGGGGACACGCCTTGAAGTCTGGGAATATGAATTTTCTGACGGCCATCTGAATCTCTACTTCATCGATGAGAAGAATCATCTGGATTTCAAGGCATTTGCTCCGAAAGGAGTGATCTATTGAAGATGACATGGAGGGCCTCCTGCGTCCATACCAGCAGGGAACTGCATGGGTTGATTTGACATTTGGTGAAGGATTCGGAGAACATATTCATATGGGTAAGATGCGAATACCGGTCTTCCTTTTCTTTTTCTTGTGCCTCGCCTTGCCTTCTTATGCCGGAGAAAAGGTATATACGAATGCGGACCTGAGTACGCCCGCACCTTCCCTGGACAAAAACGCCAGGATAGACCCGGCGACGGGCAAGGTGATCAGGGATGCGAACGATTCGTCCTATGGCTCGACGCATGCCGAGAGTTGGCATGAAACCGCCGCGAGGACGGTACGTCGGGTGAGGGATCACGTTGGAATGGCAATAAATCAGATCAAGACGAATATGACCGCCCTTGCAGCAGTGATCGGATTTCTGTTTGTGCTGTGGGTAGCATGCCTGGTTGATATCCTCCGCAATGAATTTCTGGGAAACAATAAGCTCATATGGTTTATCGCGGTCACGTTTATCCCCGTAGTAGGATGTCTTCTTTATTTCTTTATCGGCACCCGCCAGAAGAAATACCGGATTATCCGGGACAGTTAGCAGAGAAGCCCCGCTCCGCTTTCTTTACTTTCAGGGGCTACGCCTCACGAAAGAGGTCCTCTCATGCAAGCCCTTGTCTACCCCGGGAATTTTGAGCAGAAAAGGAGGATATATTCCCAACAGTGACCTGCTCGAAACATTTTAGTCGCCGCGTGAACCGTGGAAAAAAGACTTTGCCCTGCGGAATGCTGATGTCCGGCTTTCTAACGTCCATCGCTGGCGCGACGTTCTTTTTTGTTTACATTAACGATGCAGTTGCTGCCAGGGCGGGAGAACCGGATCAGTCTTTGCTGTTTTGGTATTTTCCCATTCTGTTTGTGGGCGTGTTCTTGGTGCTTGCCGGTACCGGCTTGGCGGCTTGGGGAGCAGCCCGGCTGCGAAGGTCGTGCGACAGGATTGCGCCAAAGGATTGTGATTAATCGGGCTTTGAAAACTTGGTATAATTCGCCTATATTGTTTTTCAGGGGGAGATTATGAAAGTTGTTACTGCGTCGGAGATGCGGGATATAGACAGGAGGACGATCGAGGAGTACGGTATAGCCGGTCCTGTCCTCATGGAAAGGGCCGGTGTATCGGTGGCGGAAAGGGTCCGAAATCTGTTCGACAAACATAAGGTCGTGGTGATAGCGGGCGGTGGAAACAACGGCGGGGACGGGATCGTCGCGGCCAGGGAACTCTTCAACCACGGCTGGCACGCCAAAGTCCTTCTCTTTTCCAAAGAGGAGAAGCTGAGTCGCGACAACCGTGAACAATACAAGACGGCAAAGCGGCTGGGCGTGCCTGTCGAGTTCAGGACCCGCCTGACCCCGGCGGACCTGCACGGCGCTATCGTGGTCGACGCCCTCTTCGGGACCGGGCTGAGCAAGCCCGTCACGTCCGTCTTTGCCGAGGTCATAACATGTCTCAACAAATCTGATGCAAAGGTCCTTTCCGTCGACATCCCTTCAGGCATTTCCTCGGACACGGCCCGGGTGATGGGGGAGGCGGTAAAGGCCGATTATACAGTGACCTTCGGACTCCCAAAGATCGGCCATATGCTTTATCCGGGCGCTGAATTTACGGGCAGGCTGTTTGTGGAAGATATAGGGTTCCCGGACGAGCTTTTGTCGTCGGTCCTTCTCAGGGTCGAGGCCGTTGAGAAGAGCTACGCCGCATCTCTTGTGCCGGAAAGGCCGGCCCATTCCTACAAGGGGGATTATGGCCATGTCCTTGTGATCGCTGGGTCGAGAGGCAAGACCGGCGCCCCCTTGATGGCTGCGCGGTCCTGTCTCAGATCGGGTGCGGGGATGGTCACTCTCGGCGTTCCCGAAACCCTTACGGACGTATTTCTGTCGAGGGTTCTGGAGGAGATGGTTCTTCCGCTGCCTGATACCGGCGGCGGCATTTTCTCCGAAAGGTCCTTCGATGCCATCGCCGGTTTCCTCGACTCCCGGGCCGACGTCCTGGCGATAGGGCCGGGTATTACGACAGACGTCAATATAGTAAATCTCGTGGAGAGGCTGGTGACTACGCTCACCGTGCCGATGGTGCTTGACGCCGACGCGCTTAATACGTTGTCCGGGAAAAGTGGCATTCTGAAGAAGGTAAAAGCACCGATTGTGCTCACACCCCACACGGGCGAGATGGCGCGCCTTCTCAGACCGGCGGGAAAAGTGGCCGCTTCGGCGCCGCCGGAAAGGGGATTACTGGCCGGGATTGCAGGTGACAGGCTGTCGACCGCCGTGTCTTTTTCGAAGGAGACCGGAACATGCCTGGTACTAAAGGGCGCTCCAACAATTGTAGCGGGCCCGGAAGGCAGGTCCTTCATAAATACGACGGGCAACGCCGGTATGGCCACGGCGGGGTCCGGAGACGTGCTGACAGGCATGATAGCCGCTTTGCTGGGCCAGGGGTTGAGTCCGGTCGATGCCGCAGTCCTAGGTACCTACATGCACGGGCTTGCCGGGGACATTGCCGCCTCCGGCAAGGGCATGCATTCCCTTATGGCAGGAGATATCATCGACAATATTGCGGCCGCCTTTTCCGCGCTCGAAGACGCCGAATGAACAGGCTCGTCTTTCCGGAAAACCTTAAGGGGAATGTCACCGCTTTCTTTACGGGCAGGAAGCCGGGGACCGACACGGGGGACATCGCCGGTATCCTGAAAGTCAGGGTCGCCTCGTTCTATCTTCCCATCCAGAAGCATACCGGCAAGGTCATTGTGCCGGGGCCTTCAAGAGAACCGCTGATTGCCGACGCCGTGATTACACGCGAGGCCGGCCTGTTTATAGGTGTTCAGGTCGCCGATTGCGTTCCCGTTCTCCTTTACGATCCCAAGAGGGCGGTCATCGGCGCCGTCCACGCGGGATGGAGAGGGACTTCCGAGGGGATACTGAAAAATACGGTGAGGAGCATGATGGACAGGTTCAGGTGCGAAGCGGCGGACATCCTCATTGCGATAGGACCCGGCATAAGATCATGCTGTTACGAAGTGGGCTATGATGTCGTGCGTGCAGTCGGTCATGCCACCGGCGAGGGAGACTATATTTTCCGCAAGGGTGAGAAATATTGCCTTGACCTGCCGACGGCAAATAAATATCAGGCATTGTCGATGGGCGTCCCGGAAGCCGGCATATGGATTTCCGGGGAATGCACCTTCTGCAATCCCGACAGATATTTCTCCTACAGATATGCGAAGGGGCCGATCGGAAGACAGGGCGGTTTCATCGGTAAGACCCCGCCCCTGATCCGGTCCTCGTAGTGATTTTGGAATCGGCTAATCAGGGAATTCCCGATTGTTTTCTCCTGTGGCGGGCCCTATCATGTGAACATGGAAAGCTTTTGCATATGCAAGGAATGCCCTCTGCATACCAAATGCAACGATTGCCATTGCAGCTGTCAGGCCTGCGCGTCTGCTATTGAACGGTGTCCGGCAAGGAGCATATCCGTCATCTATTGGGACGGCACATATGGTGTCGTCAAGGACGTAATTCTGGATGAACTGATATGCAGTGCTGAGATAAAGCAGTTTCTCCGTTCCGGCGGGTGGGCCGTCCTTGGCTGTGATCCGATACGCATCGAAGAGAGGGTCAGCCTGGCTTCACCTCTCCGCAGACCCGGCATGTACGATTCCGGTGAACGGGCAGACGAAGCCATTCTGCCTGTGTCCAGGATCATCTGACGGGCCGGCCGCGCGGTCCGGGTTATTCACGGACGTACGCCGGCACTGCGGGTTTTCAAGAAAGCCTCTGTTTTACCGACGCTCTTTTCCCTGTGATTCCGAACAATTTTCCTGTTGTCCATGGTAAAATTATTTCAAAGT
Organism: Candidatus Sulfobium sp.; assembly: GCA_037381085.1. Taxonomy (GTDB): domain Bacteria; phylum Nitrospirota; class Thermodesulfovibrionia; order Thermodesulfovibrionales; family UBA6898; genus JARRRD01. Next base: position 29,417 of record JARRRD010000056.1, on the reverse strand, counting down.
CAGGGCTTGCTGATGCTGATGTTGCGTATGAAAAAAAGAAGGCGACCGTTTACATTGTTCCCGTTTATGGCGGCGAAGGTGTCCGGACCACGGTAACCGTAACCAGTGCGGGGACGCTTATCGATGGCATCCAACCAGGCGAGAAATCACAAAACGAGAGGTTCTCATGATCAGAGCGAAAGATGTAATGACCACCGATGTAATCACCGTTACCCCCGACACAACCGTTGAGGATCTCGGCCGACTGTTTATTCAAAAGCGCATAAGCGGCGCACCTGTGGTCGACGCCGAGAATAAGTTGTACGGTATAGTCACTGAAAATGACCTGATAAAGCAGAACGAGCGGTTTCATATCCCTACCATGATCAGGCTGTTCGACGCCTTTATCCCTTTGGGTGGCGATTCTTCGATTGAAAGGGAGATCAAAAGGATGTCCGCGTCAAAGGTGTCCGAAATATGCAGGAAGAAGGTCGTGACTGTCGAACCTGAGACCCCTCTGGCCGACATTGCTACCATCATGTCCGAAGAAGGAGTGCATCTGCTGCCGGTGGTGAGTTCGGGAAAGCTGGTGGGAATTATCGGCAAGATGGACGTGATAAAAGGGACGGTGGGGTGAAGCTTCTGAGCGGAAGCAGTGAAGAGACGGAGGAGATAGGTTACAGACTGGGGAGGAAGTTGAAGGCGGGCGATGTGGTAGGGCTGTACGGCGATCTGGGCGCGGGTAAGACCACTATGGTGAAGGGGATCGCCAGGGCCTTCGGGATAGAGAGGCGCGATGTGACAAGCGCCAGTTTTACCATAATTGCCGAATACCGGTGCACCCCGCCTTTCTTCCATATCGACCTCTACCGCGTCGGCGAAGGAGAAGACCTGGACAATACGGGAATATGGGAATGCATCGGAGGCGGATCGGTCTCTGTCATAGAGTGGGCCGAGCGGCTGGGAAAGCCTCCTGTCCGTGATTATATCAAGGTGATAATTGAAGACGGCGAAAAGGATGTTCGTGAAATAACGATAGAAGGGGTAGATGAAAAAGATTGGAATAATCTGTAAACCGGGAAGGCCAGAGCCGGAAGAGATACTGCGGGAACTCCTGCCGTGGCTGAAGGGAAAGGGCTATGAGACCTTTGTGGACCGGGAGGCCGCCGCAGCACTCAACATCCCGGGGTTCACGAGAAGCGAGATCGCTTCCGCCGTCGATGTCGTCTTTGTCCTGGGGGGTGACGGGACCATGCTCTCCGTGAGCAGGTCGGTCGCGGAGAAAGGCGTCCCCATACTTGGGATCAACCTGGGCAGTATGGGCTTTATTACGGAGATCAATAAAGACGAGCTGTATGACGTGGTAGACAGGATTCTGGCCGGTGATTGCGCCATCGAAGAGCGATTGATGCTCACGGCCAAGATCCTCAGGGCGGGGGAGGAGATATCGGGATACACCGTCCTGAACGACGTTGTGATAAACAAGGGCGCCCTTGCCAGGATAATAGACATGGAGACGTTCATAAACGGTAAATACGTGACCACCTTCAAGGCCGACGGCCTGATCGTCTCGACGCCGACGGGCTCGACGGCCTATTCCCTCTCTGCCAGCGGCCCGATCATCTATCCCACGCTGGACAGCATCGTGTTGACGCCGATCTGTCCCCATACGCTTACCAACCGGCCGATCCTGCTGCCCCATGATTTCAGGATCGAGGTGGCCCTCAGGACCCTGAGCGAAGACGTATATCTGACACTGGACGGTCAGATAGGCGCCCCCCTCAGGATGGACGACGTCATAGAGATCAGTCAGGCGGAATACAAGACGAGGCTCCTCATCCCTTACGAGAGGGACTATTTCGAGATACTGCGGAACAAGCTGAGATGGGGGGAACGGTAGAGTGGACGCCGAAAAGGGGAAGAGCAGCATCTTTGAAGACCTGACGACCATGTGGAGAAACGCAACGGGCAGCGGAAAAGTCCGGACGGCTGAAGGACCTCAGGGACGAGATAGGAGAGTGCGTGCGGTGCAAGCTTTCGAAGCAGAGGAAGAACATAGTTTTTGGTGACGGAAATCCGGACGCGGCGCTGATGTTCATCGGAGAGGGCCCGGGCAGGGAGGAAGACATCCAGGGCTTGCCCTTTGTTGGCGACGCCGGGATGCTTCTTACGAAACTCATAGAGAAGATGGGCCTCAAGAGAAAGGATGTGTATATAGCGAACATTGTGAAGTGCAGACCGCCGGGAAACAGGGACCCCGAAGAGGACGAAGTAGCGACGTGCAGACAGTTTATCGAGGCCCAGATAGAGATCATCAAACCCCGCGTCATCATGACTCTCGGCAGGATCGCCCTCCAGACGCTGCTGGAAAATCCGAAACTGAAGATAAGCCTTTCGAGGGGGAGTTTCCTCGATTACCGCGGGGTCCCCGTAATGCCCACCTTTCACCCGGCCTATCTGTTGCGTAACCCGAAGGACAAGTGGCTTACCTGGGCCGATGCCCAGAAGGTCATGGAGAGGCTACATGTCGGCTGAGCGCAAATTTTGCCGGCGGGCGGCGTCATTCTTCCTCAGGGAGAGGGCTGCGGGACGTGGTGAGCACGATACCTTGTCCGGGTCTCAGCTCATAGGAAAAGGGGGCCGGGACATTATCGAGGCGGTACTCCGGGGAGATATCTCCGAGGGGAGTTCCTGTCTGTAAGTATGTCTGGAGATCCTCCGTATAAAAATGCTGGCTGTTATATATATCCTTGTTCATGATCAGGAGAGACTCCTCCGGCGTGTGGCTTGAAGCCTTCCACATAAGAAGTATGTTGGGATTGTCGCAGTGAGGCAATTCAGTGGAGGCGTCCTCCTGGAAGATCACGTGGCCGCTCTTCATTTCGTTGACCCTTCGCACATAATCGGTGAGATCGATGGCCGTCTCCTCCCAGTCTTCGGGCCTGGTCTTCACCACATGGGGCTTCTTCCGGAAGCCGAACTCGAACCCCATAGGCATCATCAGTCCTCCTGAAAAAAGGGCGGCGAAAAGATAACGCTGTTTGAGACCATCCACGTTCCCGTTCAGCTCCTCGCAGAGCCTGACGGTGTCGTGGCTTTCCGGGAAGCTTATCGACGGGACGATGTCCCGCGTCAGAACATACTGCTTCATCAGCCATGGGCTCCTGAAGTCCCACCATTTCGAGCTGTTGAATATGTAATCGAAGCCGGCCCTGGCGGTCTTGATTGTTAAATCGGGCGGACACCCCAGGGTCTCTGCGAAAAAGAGTACATCGGGATGTTTCTCCCTTGTCTCATGGATGAGTCTTTCCCAAAAACTGCGGGGAAGCTGGTAGGCCGCATCGCAGCGGAACCCCGTGAACCCCAGCTCTATAAGGAAGGTCACGATCCTGAGACAGAGCCCGTAGAGCCCTTCCTTATCACGTGTATTCCTGTGGTCGAATTTTGCCAGGTCTTTCCAGACCACTTTCTTGCCGTTTTCGTCCGCGAAAGGGTGGGCCACCCCGCCTTTTCCTTCCCATATGAACCACTCGGGGTGGTCCTTCAGCAGATTCGAATCCACACTGCAGTGGTTGATCACAAGGTCAACCATGACCCTGAGACCCATCCTCTCCGCAGAAGCGACCGCCGCTTTTACCTGTTCACGGGGCGCAAGGGAACTTTCCCTGTCCAGAAAGAGCGGATTAAAATCAAAATAGTCGGCTATCGAATAGATGCTCCCCGACCTTCCGGTCATCTGGATGGGGTTGACAAAGACCCAGTTGAAGCCCATTCCGGCGGCCCTTGACAAGTGGCCCTCCCAGTCCGAAAAAGTTCCGGCAAGCAACGGGAAGAGGTTGTAGATCATCATTTTTTCGGGTGGTCTCATGTTTGTCTCCTTTGGTGGTTTATCGAGATTCCTGATGTCCATGAAATTGTCTGCACGTCTGTTCGATGAGCTTTTCATTCTGAGCGAGTACGGCGAGCCAGAAGTTCATCCTTTCTGCGTTCGTTCTGTCGCTCCAGTGATCAAACAGATGCGGGGCGTTGTCAATGGGAATCCTTCCCCTGCCCGGATGTATTTCGAGGGAGAAGGATACCTTGTCCGGAGTCAACTTGCCCAACGACGTGCTTACGATCGATGACAGCCCCGAGGGGCCGTACATGAGGTCCAGAGATTCCTTGCCCCTGAACTCAAAGGGCAGGGGGACCGCATCGAGAAAGCTCATGTGGTCTGATACCCCGAATGGGTTCGCTGCTGAAAGAGGGTGACCGTCATGGAGGTGAAGATGAAGAGGCTTTCCCAGGGCTGCCAGTTCCCTCACGACACGGAGCGTTTCAGGTAATGCCGCTTCGACGGCGCAGACGATGTCTTCCATCAGGTCACTTACCCCCGGATCAGAAGTCCTTATATTGCAGACGTCACTGCCGGGGTGTATCTGCGAAAACACCTCGCGGGCCTTCCATATACCGACGTGGCCGGTGTCGATGCAGGCGCTGACATTCTCAAGACCGCGGACCTTGCGGAAGAGATCGACGAATGCTTCAGTGTCCAGTCCTGCTGCATACTCTATAAAGAGATGCGGACCATTTTCAGCCTGTAAGAGGAGGTCCAATTCCCCCAGGGCCTTTGTGTAAGCGTCAAATTGAGTTGATATTTCCATCTGATCGTGGACGACGAGGCCGAAGATACGCCCCCTGGCCCTGGCGGCGAAGTCCGATATATTCGTCCTTCCACCCGTGTCAAGGACATCAAGCCCCCGCTTCAGATGAACTGCCGCCGGTGTTTCAAGGTGAGGCTTGAACTGCAGCAGATAGTCCAGTTCTTCCGGTGTTTCCGCATAAAATTCGGTGCCCAGTCCCGCCTGGCTGAAGCGGAGCCTCGCCAACTGCAAAAGGGCATCGTCGCCGTCTATCCTCTTCTGAAAAAGGGCAAGTATACGCGGGCAGGGAACGGCCTTTTTCCCCTTGCCTGGCATGGTCCGCTTCAACGGACACCCTGCTGGGGTCTTGACTGTACAAGATAGATCTCGTCTCCCGAGATCACACCTTCGATGTCCTGAGGCTTACCAAGGTCCTTCTCCACAGAGACGGCGATATTCATCAGCCGTTCCCCCGTGGTCATTCGGGCTTTTTCATCCGTCGAGAGGGATGCCCCGGTATAATCCGTTACTTCCCTCGACAGCTCACCGGGAGGCCCGGGCACAAAGGCATAACTGAAGCTAGCAAAGGAGAGCATCCTCACGGCACCTGAGTGTTTGTCGCAAACCATACGGTAAGGTGTTCCCGGCACCCTGCCCGCCGCAAGGGCCTCGCCGAGTCCCTTTGCCAGTTCTATATATACCTCATCGCGTTCGCCTGTGACAGGGTTTATCGTGTGCATGATAAACGAATATTCCGGTATCATCATCTCCTGAACGAGGACCGCCATAAAGGCGTTTTTGTGCGAAATCCCGAGTTCAGCCCTGCTTGTTACGGCCCTCTCTGTCCAGAGCGACGCCCAGACGGACCTGACCGCATCTCCCGCTTTGTCCGGGGATACGTTGGCGACGGTCTCGTAGAGGCCGGCGCCTGACAGTCCCTCCAGGTCCTCGCAGTTCGAGCTTGACCGGACCATCAGCCTCTTGCCGGGTCCTAACATCCTTTCTACCGCCGCTGCCAACTCCTCCGGCTCTTCCGTCTCTGCGATTATCTCTCTTATCCTGACAAGGATGTCCTGTCTCTCTACCGTCCCGGACGTGTCCAGACGCTCCGTAAGAGACCGATGTTCTCTTTCGAGTTCAGGGCGCTCCTTCAGTGACTCTTCCAGTGCCCCGAAAGGTATTACTGCACCTCGCGGCGTCCTGAATGCTCCTCCCGAGGTCAATGACAGTTCCATAAGTCTTCTCGCCCCAAAGGCCTTGCCGCCTCCGCTTTCGAAGGTAACACGGTCGATTCCGAGCAGCCCTTTTCCCGCGGTCATGACAACCGCGGGAAGCCTGATGTGGGCGGCAGGTGACTGCCTTACGGGCTCTTCCGTCGAGCCTTTTGAGACGGTGTATCGAACATTTTCACCTCCGGCGTCGAGGGCAATGGTCTTTCCACTCAGAATGTGGAGATCGGAGAAGAGGTCCTTGTCCTCGCAGATGACGAATACAACGCCGCCCTGTCTGGCGCGTACCGACAGGTGTGAGAGGTGGGGCATCTCGTGCGGCACGACCATTGCCGTGATCCCGGCCGGTATCTCTTCATCGCCTTCGACTTTCCGGAGCAGGGCGATGACCGGACGGGCGGAAGACGCAGATAAACCGGAGAGACCTGAAAGGGGCTGCAGGCTGCCCGATGCATGTCCCGGAACGATGACATCCCAGGGGGGAAGGGCCGCCTTCTGCCGGATGTTCTTAAGGAGAAGCTCGGCGAGTTTGGAGAGTTGGAAAACCGGGTGGCTCCTTATCTCGGATTCAGCGAACACCTTTATCGCCCGCCGGCCTACTCGCAGCGCATCACCGAGCTTTTCGGCCCTCTCGGGGAAGAGTGAGAGTATCCTGCCCGTATGGGCTTCAGCCAGCCTGAGGCTTCTGTCGACACTTGCCTTCAGTCTGAGAAGCTGGTCCCGGCTGTCCCCGTCGAAGTCCTTTCTCCATGCACCGGCTTCAGATATGATTGCCTGGCTTTCCTCACGGTCGGATCCGCTGATCATGAGGTTTTCGACCGTCATTCCGAGGCAGCCGAGAGCGTGCTGCCAGGGAAGAGACTCACGGGACCTGAGATCGTCAATGATCCGGCTCAGCAGGACGAAAGAGAAATCCTCCATGCCTATATCGGCGGCCAGCAGTTTCTGTGCCCGGGAATCCTCCCTCTTACGGAAGCTGCCGGAAAAAAGGCCCCGGAGCTGAGTCAGAAGTGCCAGCACATCCATCAATTCTTCAGTACTTTCCGCCGAGTTTTTTGCTTCGAGAAAGCGTTTTATGAGGCCGGCCTCACTCTCGCCTTCGGTCGTCGCGATGGAGGAGAGACGTTCATCGAGAGAGCCGGCATTGAAAAACTCCGTGAGTTCGCGATGGAATTTTCTGAACTCATCGACAAAGGAAGAGGGGTAGTCGGAGCCGGGAGATGTAATTCGCTCCAGCAGGCCCGATGAAGTTTCGAGGTCCTCCGGCCCGGCATTCCGGTGAAGCTTGTTCTGAAGGGTCGTCTTGATCTCCCTTTTCAGCTCCCGGGGGATATCGTTTCTGTGGGCTATGTCCCGTATCCTGGTGAGAGGCTCAGGCCGGAGGAATTCGCTGTCGAAGGAGGGCAGCCAGGGATAGATCTGCCTTATAATAAAAAAGTTTTCGGGCTTTGCCATACGTGTGAGACGAAGGAATATGTCCTTCGCCATACGCGCGTGATGAGAAGGCCGGTAGTGGCCGCCGTCTTCGCTCACCCTTACCTGGCCGGTGCCGAGAAAACGGAGGTAGATTGCAAGGTATACGAGCTGCCCGACAGTGAGGTCCGGCGCATCGTCCGAAAAAAGATCGCGGACCCAGTCGAGCTTTTCCCTCCAGCTCCTTCTCTTCCTGTCGGCCCCGGCAATGACCTGTGCAAAGTCGCCGGCCGGTATTTCAGGCCTTGGCTGCACAGCCGCTCCGGGCGGGAGACCGATAATGGATAAAAGCCTCTCCCGCGCGTTATTGATCAGCACGGGAGGATCGGGCCACTGTTCCAGGATGAGGGACCCGGAATACCTTCTCCTCTTCAACCGGTCGATAAAGCCCCTTATGCCGGAATCGTCCCTGCCGGACGGTCCTGTGAAGAGGGGCAGATGTCTGTCTGCGTCGCCGTAATTTTCGTGCAGATGCACGTGGATGACCGGCAGATCGTCATCCAGGAGATCCATATAGCGGAGGTAATCATTGCGTGTAGCAGGGCAGAGATTCGCATGTCCGAGGTCGAGGCACATTCCTATCCCCGGCCTTTTACCGGCCCCTGCATCGAGAAGGCGGAACAGCTCGTTGAAATCCCCGGGTGCCGTCTCGGGAGTATTCTCTATGGACAGGCTCATCCCTTTGCCGGAGAGTTCCGTTGCCAGCGGCCCGATCGCCCTGGCGAAGGCTGCGGCCCCCTGTTCTTTACAGAAGTGGATGTTCATGACTACGGCTCCCACATCACGGGCAAGGCGGATTGCCCGCTCCATTTCGCCTTCGGACCCCTGAACGAAGGGGTTCCACCGCCACGGGACATGAACGGACAAACGTATGCCGTTGGCGGCGGCCGTATCTTTTATGTAGACGCGGGTTTCTTCGGCCAGTTCCTCTTCCGACCAGCCTTCTCCCGTCTCTTTCCTGTCGGGGAACCACTCGAAGGCATCGAACCCGTTTGAAACCGCGTATTCGAAGGGCTCGGTAATGCTTCGGGCGAACCATGCGGTCTGGTTGCCTATGCTGAACCTTTTCTCTTCAGCCATCTACTGTGCCAACCTGCGGCCTCGCCTGGACGACGTGGAGGTCTTTACCCGAGAAGACCCCCTCTATGTCCTGTGGTCCTCCGAGAACTTTTTCGACCACTTCTCCCACTTCGGCTACGCCTGTCATGAACCTCCGGCGGAAATCCGTGTCCCAGACGATCCTTTCATCGCTGTAATCCAGAACGACACGCCGGGGTTCGGGCAGCATGAAGCTGTCGTAAAGGCCAGCGCCGGCATATCCCGCCAGGTCTTCACCGTTCGAATCGGAACGGAAGGTCAATCCGCCGCCGAAGAGCCCGATACTCTTGCCGGGATAAGAAAGCACCCTCAGCGCCTTATCGCCTTTTTCACGTACGAAGCTGAGCGCCCTTCCGGGGTAATTCCCGACAAGGGCCTCGCCCAGACCAAGGACTGCCTCGGCATAGATCTCATCCCTGTTTCCCGTCAACGGGTTCACCGTGTGGACGACATAGCTGTAATCAGCCTCTACGATCCTCTGAATGAGCACCGCCATTAAGAGGTCCCGATGGGCAATGCCCCCGGCAATGCGGCTTAGATAGGCCCGCCTGTTCCATTTGGATGCCCATACCTTCTTGATGCAGGCCCATGCCCCTTCCCATTCAGGCCACGGAAGACCAGCCGCGAACATCACCTTCTTCAGGGTTGCGGCTAACTCTTCCGGTGCATCCAGTTCAAGGATGGTGCTTCGGAGCCGGCTGAGTGTCTCTTCGTCGCCGTGCCCGTCTCCTCCTCCGAGCCTTCCGATGAGTTCTTCACACCGTCCTGCAACGTCCCGGTTCTCATTCTCCCCGAGAACTCTTTCGAAGATTCCGAAAGGAATGGCAACCGAGGAGGGAAGGTGGACCCATTCGGGCAGCCTGCCGACCATCTTTTTGATGTTGTTTGATTTGCCCCCAACAATATCTTCCGTGAACTCATCCAGCGAAATCGCATAAGCCGAGAAAGAAGGGGCAATGAAGCGGGCCGGAGCGGGCCTCGTCTCACGAAGTTCCTCGTCGCTGACGGCGGAGCCTTGTTCGAACAGCACTTCCCCGGCCGGACTGATTTTCAGAGAGGCGAAGTTCCCCTTGAGTCTTTTCAGCTTCTCGAGTTTTTCAGAGCTGTAACAGACGGCGAAGAGAACCCCGGCGTTTCTCGCCCTGATTGCGACATGTGCCAGGACATCCGTAGAATCGGGCGTGACGATCGCGGAGACGGCCTTGGGGATTTCCTCATCTCCCGCCACCCTGTCCGAAACGACTATTGTCTTTCCGTCAAAGCGTCTGCCCTGAACGGATTTCAGGGAGTCTGTCACTTCAACCCGTCCTTCTGCGCGTCCCGGACTGATTATCTGCCAGTCCCCCAGTTCCGCGGCCTCCCTCAATATGGGGTTCAGTTTCTGCAGTAGCATGGAAAGGGCGAAGGCCGGCATGCCGCGCACGACCTCTTCGCTGAAGAGCGTGACCGTCCACGCATCGGCCCTGAAGGAGCGGCCGAGAAATTCCGCCTTCGGCTGAAGAAGCCCGTAGCAGCGGTCGATAAAAGTACCGATAGCGCGATGAATCCTGTCGATTGCCGAATCGGCGTGGAGGGCCCAGTCCCTGGAGAATCGCTCCGTTGCCGCCAGACGCCTCCAGTGGCGGAGGCACGCCTTCAACTCCTCATCTTCGGAGGACAGTCCCGTTATCTCCGTCATGGCTTCTATGAGGTCCACCAGTTCGTCCCTTCCGAGGTCTGCGGCGAGGTTCCTCTCCACAGCGATACGCGAGTAATTCCGCAGCGCGATGTCCAGGAAAAGAAGGTCCCTCACCCTGTCGGCATGTCCCTTCATCAACCCCCTGAGGCGTCTCAGCCCTTCAATTATCATCCGGACCAACGGAACGATTTTACTGTCGTCCCTGTGATGCCATATGTGTTCCATCAAACGGTGCATTTCAGGGTCGAAGAGATATCTCGCCGCGTGGATGGCCGTCCCGAGGTCGGTGCCGGAATGGACTTCCTTCAGGATGCCCAGGAAATGCTCGAAGTCCCTTATCAGGTCATCCTTAAGGTGAGGAACAAAGTCAGGATGAGATACGATAGGCCGCTCATAGCTCTCCAGTCGCTCCCTGGTCAGGCCCCCTTCCTTGAGCTTTTCGTAAAACCTGTCGAGGTTGCCGTTGCTCTTGAGAAAAGAGATATAGGCGTCGCAGATCACTATATCATCGGGGGTCGCGTTGTTGTGGAGCTTCTGGTGCCACTCTTCCATGAAATGACCGGAGACTTCCTTGATGTTGCGGCGGTGCATGATGTTCAGCACCTCGTCCCGCACGCGCTGTGCGTCGCCGCCCCTCCCCAGTGTCGTGAGGATGAGGCTGATCAGTTCGCGGTCTCCGGGCTCAGCGGCGTATCGTCCGGCCAGTTTGAGAGTCAGCCTGTCCATGGCATGGCCGAGTTCCCGGGGCTTGGTATTGTAATTGCGCTGCCAGTCGAGTTGCCTGATTGCAGAGAAACGCAGCCAGACAAAGATCAGGGCAAGTCCGTCAATGTTATTCTCCACCCTGTCGAGGAGGTCGTAACAGAGGTCGAAGCGGTGCATCAGTGTCCAGGAGTTGCGGCCCATCTCGTGCTCCACGATTTCGTCGGCAACGTCTGACAGGTCCGGGCTTCCCAGGGCGGTCTCCCGTTCAGGTGAAACGACAAGCGGCACGTAAAAATTTCTTCCCCGGTCCTTGAACCATCTGCCCGCATCTTTTTGGTAGAGGACAAACGATATGCCCGAAGGCGCATCCTGTGCCGCAACCTTCAGGGTGAGGCGCCTTATTCCGTCTTTGTCGGTGAAGGGCGTACGTACCGCTTTTTTGTCGAAGGTCTGGCTGCCGGCAGGCCACATGGCCTCAGGCGGCATCTCCCACTCGAACCGTGAGCGGACAGAAACGCCCCAGTGCAGAAAAAGGGGGCCTTCGAGGTCAGCAGCCAGACCTATCAGATAACCTTCCCTGTCCTTCCATACGGCCACGGCCAGTTCGAGGCCCTCCTCCAGATGATACATGCGTCTGTGTAACACTTCTTTCTCTTCAATCTCCTTTTCAAGCACCTGTCCGGGAAGAGGAGAAGTTCCGTTTGCCGGGGGAAGGTCGATCCTGTAATATCGCCCCCCGTTATTGTCCCATCTTCCCTCATCGGGAAAGAAGAGTACAAAATCTATCGCCATCAGGTCCGGTGAACGGCCTATGGTTATGGCGACTCCCCTTCCGCCGTCACGCAATGCCAAAGGGGTCTGGACCGCGGCTCCGTCAAATATGGTAGTCCCCTCCGGCCACACCGTACGCGGAGGGGCTGTCCATCCATCGCGTCCCCTCAGCTCCATTCCCCAATGGAAAATGCAGCTCTTCCCGCCTTCAGTGTGAATATCTATCTTTACTGCGGTCTCCGTCGCCGTCTTCTCGACAGAGAGAACCATGTCTTCATTGCATACGATTCTTTCAACCGTCATAGAGGGACCTGTTCCCCGTTCCTTGATTGTCGAAGCCGAATCGGAAAATCATTCCCGACACCGGTCGCTGTCGGCGTTGCCGGAGTCTCCTGATGACAGATCTTCTGATTGTGTCCGACCTGATATGGTAATGGTAATAGTAATATGTTAGCAGATTCCTGCCTGCCGCGATGGGTATGGTGGGGCGTTTCAAGATAGGGCCGCTCCGTTTTTTCTTTCAAATTCTCCTGCCGTTTTTATAAAATAATAAGAAATATAAATAGGCGGAGGCAATAAGATGGGAGAGGGTGCGGAAACTCATGTTGATAAGTCGATCAATATCAAGGGGTTGGTGTGTCCATATACCTTTGTGAAGGCCAAGCTTGCAATCGAATCCATGGAGGTAGGACAGGTGCTGGAGATCCTGCTGGATTACGAGGAGGCCTCCAGGAGTATTCCAAAGTCGATGGAGGACCACGGACAGAAGGTATTGAAGGTCGAGAAGATCAATGACACTGACTGGAAGCTGTTGATCAGAAAGGACAGGGAATAGTGGATTTCACGGACGAGCAGGTACTGCGTTACAGCAGGCATATCATACTCCCAGAGGTGGGGGGCAAAGGACAGACGAAGATAGCTGAAGCGAAGGTTTTCATTATCGGAGCCGGTGGACTGGGTTGCCCGGTGGGCTATTATCTTACTGCAGCGGGCGTGGGCACCATCGCCATGATTGACAATGACACAGTGGAGACACTGGGGATGCCGAAGGTGGAATCCGCCAAAAAGACCTTTGAGGCTCTCAACCCCGACGTTAATATCGTTGCTCTCAGGAAGAGGATCTCCAAGGACGATATTCTCGATCTGATCAGCGCTTACGATGTCGTTGTGGACGGAAGCGATAATTTCCCTACGAGATACCTGGTGAACGACGCGTGCGTGATGGCCGGGAAACCGCTGGTAAGCGGGGCGATCCTGAGATTCGAGGGGCAGGTGACGACGATAATGCCCGGGGAGGGGCCGTGTTACCGGTGTCTTTTTGAGGAACCCCCGCCGCCGGGGCTTGTACCTTCATGTCAGGAAGCCGGCGTCCTCGGGGTTCTTCCGGGGGTGATTGGCGGACTGCAGGCCACTGAAGTCCTGAAGCTGATCCTGGGGAAGGGAGATGTACTCAAGGGAGAGTTGCTGATTTATAACGCACTGAAGACAACTTTCCGTAAAGTGAAGATACCGAAGAACCCTTCGTGCCCCCTCTGCGGCGAGCACCCCAGCATCACCGAGTTGGTGGATTACGGCGAGGGCTACTGCACGACGCAGTAGAAAAGCAAAGAGCATGTCGCACAGAACAGAGTAAAGGGCTCTCCACTCCGGGCCCGTTATTTGGCCACAGGACATTATGCATGCTGATCATTCCAAGGGTCATTCTCGATAAAATCATATCCCACTGCAGGTCGGTCTATCCGGACGAGGCGTGCGGGGTCCTGGCCGGAGAAAAGAACGTGGTCCAAAAGATTTACGAAATGACCAACGCCGAGCCCTCGCCGGTCAGTTATTTCATGGACCCGAAGGAGCAGTTCTCGGCCATGAAGGAGATGAGAAGGGAAGGGCTGCATATGGTCGCCATTTACCATTCACATCCGGGCTCACCGGCATATCCTTCGGCGAAAGACGTAAGCCTCGCCTTCTACGCGGATTCACTTTACATGATCGTGGGCCTTTCGTACAGGGATAAACCGGAGGTTCGCGTATTCAGGATAGTGGAGGGAAATGTGAGCGAGACAGAGATAGAAGTGCCTGACTGAATCTGAATTACCTCTGGCGTTGCCGAAACACCCGTAGCCTGATACCATACTTATTAAGGGTTCACACACCGGAATTCGACAATTTCAATAGCAGGAGGTGACCGCCGTGAGCAGGTTACTTGGAAAGATCGCTCTCGTTACAGGCGCCAGCCGGGGTATCGGAAGGGCCATCGCAATCGCGCTGGCCCGGGAGGGGGCCGACATGGTCGTGAATTACCGGACCCATTGGAATGAGGCCAGGGAGTTGTGCGAAGCAATAGAGGGCTCAGGGCGACGATATATCGCGGCAGAGGCGGACGTTTCCAGTGCTGCCGAGGTCTCCCGGCTTGTACAGTCGGCTGAAAAGAAGTTGGGACATATCGACATACTGGTAAACAACGCTGGCATAGGCAGGCATCGGTCGGTGGATGAAATAACCGAAAACGATTGGGACGAGACTATCGCCGTAAACCTCAAGTCGGCCTTCCTGCTGACGCAGTCAGTGTTGCCACATATGAGAGCAGGACGGTGGGGACGCATCATCAATATATCCTCGGTGGCGGCCCATGTTGGCGGGATTGTAGGCCCCCATTATGCGTCTTCCAAGGCCGGCCTCATAGGTCTTATGCATTTCTATGCCTCATTGCTTGCGCAGGAGGGGATAACCGTCAACGTCATCGCTCCGGGGCCTGTCAGCACGGAAATGGCTGCCGAAATTCCCGGGCTGACCCGCGATCTTGTGCCCATTGGACGTTTCGGCACACCGGAGGAAATAGCCGATGTAGCCGTTATGCTCGCCTGCAACGGCTACATTACGGGACAAACGATCAACGTCAATGGAGGCAGATATATGAGCTAGCGGCCCGAAAATTGTAAAGTAGCGTTGAACACGCCTGCTTTCCTCGATTGACCGCGGCAAATCCTATTGGTTAAAATAAATCTGATAAAGGGAAGTGGCCCCTTTAAGGGCGATCGGACCGTCAACACGGCAGAGATGCCCGGAGCGGCCGGTGATACGAAGATGATAACGGCAAGACCTTTATTTCGGTTGATTAACATGGTGCATGTTAAGAATCGGGGATAAGGGTTTTTTAATGAGACACAATTTGGCCGGGAGGATCAAATGAACGGATTAAAAACGGCAATGCTGATGACGGTGCTCACACTGCTTCTTGTATTCGGCGGCGCGGCACTGGGAGGAAGACAGGGGATGACATTCGCTCTGATCTTCGCTTTTGCCATTAATTTCATCTCCTATTTTTACAGCGACAAGATAGTTCTGAAGATGTACAGGGCGAGGGAGGTCAGCGAGAACGAGGCGCCTGTCCTTTACCGGATCGTGAGGAGACTGACCCAGAAGGCCGGAATGCCAATGCCGAAGGTGTACATAATTCCCGACATGTCGCCCAACGCCTTTGCTACGGGCAGGAACCCGAACCACGCTGCCGTCGCCGCGACAGAGGGCATCATGCAGCTCCTCAACGAGGATGAGCTCGGAGGCGTCATGGGCCATGAACTTTCGCATGTGAGGCACAGGGACATACTCATAGGGACAGTTGCGGCCACGATAGCGGGGGCGATAAGCTACCTTGCACAGATGGCACAGTGGGCAATGATTTTCGGCGGAGGAAGGGGCAGGGACGACGACGGCAGTCCGTTTGCGGCGATTGCAATGATGATCGTCGCTCCCATTGCTGCGCTGCTGATACAGATGGCAATTTCGAGGTCCAGGGAATATGCCGCAGATGAGGCCGGGGCCAGGCTTTATGGCAACCCGTCGGCGCTGGCGAATGCCCTGCGGAAGCTCGAAAAGGGCTCTGCTGCAATTCCTATGCACGCGACGCCCTCTACGTCACACATGATGATCGTCAACCCGCTGCGCGGCAGCGCCCTCATGAAACTCTTCAGTACGCACCCGCCCGTCGAAGAGAGGATTGCAAGACTCGAGTCGATGAACGTGCGGGGATAGAATCCGCCCGTAATTGAACAGGAAGGCGCGGGCCTGAAGCCTGCGCCTTCTTCCTTTCACGCCGCCTTTTCTCTTGCTCTTCAACTCCCTGCCTCCCTGCCTGGTGAACAGCTCTTTTCAGGTTCATCAGAATAACAAAGGATGATAAGGTATAACTATGGAGTGGCACTGCAAAGAAATCGATGACGTCCTGATTGGACTCAATACGTCGGAAGAGGGGCTTTCTACGGAAGAGGCCGGCAGGAGACTTGAGGTGCATGGCCCCAATATCCTCAAGGAGATGGAGAAGCGGGGCGTCTTCATGATGTTTGTGGACCAGTTCACGGATTTCATGATTCTCGTCCTCATTGCTGCAGCAATAGTATCGGGTATTATCGGCGACGTCACCGACACCATAGCCATCGTGGTGATCGTTATCCTGAATGCGGTCATAGGTTTTGTACAGGAATACAGGGCGGAAAAGGCCATGGCCGCCCTGAAGAAGATGGCGGCGCCTTCTGCCACCGTCTTGAGGTCGGGGCAGGAGACGGAGATTGCCGCATCTTCCCTGGTCCCCGGCGATATCGTGGTGCTCGAAGCGGGCAAAGTGGTCCCGGCAGACCTGAGGATATCGGAAGCGGTTCAGCTCAGGGCCGAAGAGTCGGCCCTGACGGGGGAATCCGTGCCCGTGGAAAAGCATACCAGGCCTTTGAAAGACGAAGGGCAGCCCCTTGGGGACAGAAGGAACATGCTGTACAAGGGGACGACCGTCTCATACGGACGGGGCCAAGGCATCACGGTTGCGACGGGAATGCAGACCGAACTGGGCAGGATAGCCTCCATGCTCCAGGAACAGGAGGAAGTGAAGACCCCCCTTCAGAAAAGGCTGGCTTCTTTCGGGAGAAAACTGGCTGTTTCCGTTATCCTGATCTGCGTCGTCGTGTTCCTTTTCGGAGTGGCAAGGGGGGAGCCTGTCCTGCTCATGCTGCTCACCGCCATTTCTCTTGCGGTCGCTGCAATTCCTGAAGCTCTGCCCGCAGTAGTGACCATATCTCTTGCTTTGGGGGCCAGGAAGATGGTGAGGCAGAATGTACTCATCAGAAAGCTGCCGGCTGTCGAGACCCTGGGCTCGGTCACATTTATCTGTTCGGACAAGACCGGGACCCTCACCCTGAACAAAATGAGCGTGGATGAGCTTTATGTCGACGGTAAGGTTGTGGGCGGTCTGAGCGGGAGGTCGGGGCTTGCCGGCCATGGCGCAGGGAAAGACCTGCCGGGGTCCCTCGACCTTCTTATGACGGCCTTTTCCGTCAGCAACGACGCGCACCGTAACGGCGAGGGAAATATCACCGGCGATCCTACCGAAATCGCTCTCTATACGGTTGCGGGGGAGAACGGATTCAGGAAGGAAGATCTGGAAAAGGAGTTCCCGAGAGTTGCCGAACTCCCCTTCGACTCCGAACGGAAATGCATGACGACTTTTCACCGCCGCAGTGACGGCACTTTCATATCGTTTACGAAAGGCGCCCTGGAGGTCCTTATCGACAGGTCCGGAGGCGTGCTGGTTTCCGGGAGGGTAAAGCCTCTCGGGCGGGAAGAGATCACGGATGCGAATGAGCGTATGGCGGCTGACGGCCTCAGAGTGATATGCGTAGCGATGAGGGAATGGGATGAAATACCGGAGAGAGTATCGCCGGAAAATTCGGAAACGGGGCTTGTCATACTCGGTCTCGCCGGAATGATGGACCCCCCGCGAGAGGAAGCGGTCGATGCCGTCTCTCTGTGCAGAAAGGCGGGCATTGAGCCGGTCATGATTACGGGCGATCATCCTCTGACGGCCAGGACAATAGCGGAGAGACTTGGCATTCTCGGAGATGACCTGAAATCCGTTATTACCGGGAAGGACCTTGCGGCCCTGTCTCAGGAAGAGTTTGAGGACCGGGTCAGAGAGATAAAGGTTTATGCCAGGGTCAGCCCCGAGCAGAAGCTCAAGATCATCCGCGGCCTTCAGGACAAGGGCCAGTTCGTGGCCATGACCGGCGACGGGGTGAACGACGCCCCCGCGCTGAGACGCGCCGATATAGGTGTTGCCATGGGGATAACCGGTACGGATGTGGCAAAGGAATCAGCCCATATGATACTGCTGGACGACAATTTTGCCACCATCGTCAGGGCCGTTAAGGAGGGCAGGAGGATATTCGACAACGTCCGGAAGTTTATCAAATACACGATGGCCAGCAACTCGGGCGAGATATGGACGATATTCCTTGCGCCTTTTCTCGGCCTCCCGGTGCCCCTTCTCCCGATACACATACTCTGGATCAACCTTGTGACGGACGGCCTCCCAGGTCTTGCACTGGCTGCCGAACCGGCCGACAAGGATATTATGGACAGACCTCCGAGATCTCCCGGGGAGAGCATCTTCGCCCACCGCCTCGGCCTCGACATAATATGGGTCGGCCTTCTCATGGGAGGTGTATCCATCTTTACGCAGGCATGGGCCCTGAATTCGGGCAGCCTGCATTGGCGTACGATGGTCTTTACAGTACTCTGTCTCAGTCAGATGGGCAATGTCCTGGCCGTAAGGTCCGACAGGGAATCCTTTTTCAGTCAGGGATTCCTGACGAACCTCCCTCTTGCGGTAGCTTTTCTGCTGACTCTTCTGCTGCAGCTTGCGACGGTGTACGTTCCTTTTCTCAACCCGGTCTTCAAGACGAGTCCTCTCTCACCGGGTGAGCTGGTGTTGACGCTTGCCCTGTCGTCGGTGGTATTTTTTGCCGTGGAAGGAGTGAAACTTGTCCGCCGCCACGGAAGCCGGGGCATGGCGCAAGGGGCGTAGCGCAAAGGGCAAAGGGAGGCGGGCAGCCGTATGTCCACGTGTACTATCCGGGGTTTTTCAGCCGTCATAATTGAGAAGGCCGGCATTGGTATCCATGTTACATTCGACTGCATGGAAAGAATGGATTGCCGATTGGGGACTTCAGGAATGACGACTTCTGTGTGCCCTGTTTTAGCCGTCTGCGTCTCTGCGGTGAGGGATATTTCATCTCAACTATGTGATAGAATAGTTATCTTCTGACGCTGGAAAGAACAGCAGGCAAATATGGTTTTCAGGAGGATGAAATGAGTGATGTGGTTATGGAAACCGATCTGGCCGAACTAAAGCTTTTGAGGCGGGGCAAGGTAAGGGATGTTTATGAGATCGGAGAGCATCTCCTTATTGTGGCCACTGACAGAGTGTCGGCCTTCGACGTAGTGCTGCCAAACGGCATTGCCGGAAAGGGAAAGATCCTGACAGGCATATCTCTTTACTGGTTCGGGCAGATGAAGGACATAATCGAAAATCATGTTGTGGCCACCGAGGTGAAGGACTATCCCGAAGTTCTCAGGAAGTACGGAGACGTCCTCGAAGGAAGGAGCATGCTGGTAAAGAAGGCCAGTCCCATGCCTGTGGAGTGCATCGTCAGAGGGTACCTCTCCGGCTCGGGATGGAAGGAGTACAAGGCAGGCGGCAAGGTCTGCGGGATAAACCTGCCCGAAGGTCTCGTCGAATCCGCACGGCTCGAAGAGCCTATCTTTACGCCGAGTACCAAGGCTGCAGAGGGCCACGATATAAACATAGGATTCGACGAAATGATGAGGATGGTCGGCCGGGATGCCGCGGAAAGACTGAGGGACGTAAGCCTGCGTGTTTACGGGAAGGCCAGGTCCATGGCCGAAAAGAAAGGCATAATCATCGCCGATACTAAGATGGAGTTCGGGATATACGGGGACAGATTGATCCTTATCGACGAACTCCTTACCCCGGATTCCTCGCGGTTCTGGTCGGTGAAGACGTATCAGCCGGGCAGAGGGCAGGACAGCTATGACAAACAGATTATCAGGGACTACCTCCTTTCCCTGGACTGGGACCAGACATACCCGGGGCCGACCCTGCCGGACAACGTTGTGGGGAAAGCTATGGAAAGGTACCGGGAGATCTATCGAATTATAACGGGATAGATCCGTATTGAGGATCCGACGTATGGATTCGGCGTGTAGGGCAACCCTGCGTGGTTGCCCTGTTGTTGCGGGACCGGCAGACTACCTTATCTTGTGGAGGAGTATTCCGATATATTTGTTGATCGGGTTGCTCCTTGCGAGAAAGGGAAGGGGCGCCTGTTTCCTGGTGCCCAGCTTTAATCACTGCCGAAGGGCACGGAACTTTCCAGTCTCGCTATAGCTTCCGAGCACATCTTTACACCGTCTTTGGGTTTCTTTTCGACCGTCGCCGTGAGGTAGCCGTCGTACGAAAGCAGGAAGAGGTCGGAAGGAAATTCCTCAAGTGCGCGCCTGACAGATTCGAGTGCCGCCCTGCCGCTGCCTTTCCGGAGGTGCTCCTTGATTTCCTCAAGGTAGTCCGTCAGCCCCTTCCCTACAACAGCGCTTTCCTTCAGAAAGTTGTCTATCGTGGCCTTATGCTGGTTTTGCATCAGGCTCCTGATCCTGCCTTCAGCGTCCTTCAGCTTCAGGAGGTGCGCATAGTCCGATTTATTCGTAAGGATTACCTCCCCCTGACGGTAGATCCTGGAAACGATCTTGCAGGTCTTTTTCCCCATGTCTTCGGTCTGCACATGGTAAGTGATGTCGTCTACGGTGATATTGCTGCCGAACTCGCAGTGCGCTGAGCAGACGATATTTATTCTGGACTTGGATGTCATGTATAATTCTACCAGATATGTAAATATTTTAATCGAGGGAGGAAACAAGTTTCAATGGCGATTCCAAGGAGAACGATCTACTTTGAAAAGCCCGGCAGGGACAACACATCCGCCTGTCTCGATGTTGCCCTGGAAGCCTTGAAGGACGGGGGCTACCGTCATATCGTGGTGGCCTCTACCAGCGGGTCGACGGGACTGCTCTTTTCCGGTTCACTCAGGGACAGCGGTGTGAACCTCGTCGTCGTGACCCATTCGGCGGGCTTCAAGGGGCCGAACACCTTCGAGATACCGGGCGAAACTTTGAGCAAGATGAAGGAAAACGGGGCCAGGATTTACACCGGGACTATTCTTACACATTCGATAGAAACGTCCCTTTCCTCGAAATTCAGCGGTGTCTATCCTGCAATGATCATCGCACAATCGCTCAGGAGGTTCGGGGAGGGCGCGAAAGTCTGTTGTGAGATCGTGATGATGGGTGCCGACGCCGGCCTCATCCCGGAGGGAGAAGAGGTTGTTGCGGTGGCGGGCACCGCCTTCGGAGCCGATACCGTCATGGTGCTGAAGTCGGCCGCGTCGAAGAGGTTCCTTGAGTTGAGGGTGCTGGAAATACTGGCCAAACCCAGACTTTCCTGAAGGCAAAGCCGGAAGGAAAATAATTCTTACCACGGAGACACTGAGACACTGAGAAAGCCTCAAATTGCCTAATTATCTCTACCCGCACTATTAATAGACTTCAGATACAGGATTATAACAGCAGGCGGGACAAAGATCCGCCCGCGGACTCATGAATGAACAGAGTGGAATCCTCTGTGTCTGGTTATTCTTTGTTTCAGTTCACGTATCCTTCGATCAGGACATCATCTCCGATCCTTCTTGTCTTCATGTTTCTTATCATGTGTGCTTCACCGAGTCTGCGGAAGGCGGCGCCGCCGACGGCAGGGAACGACTCCCGGCCTCCTATGATCTTAGGTGCAATGAAAAACATCACCTTGTCCACTATGCCGCTTTCCAGACAGTAGCTGTTCAGGGACGAGCCGCCCTCAACCAGCACCGACATGATCCCCCTTCTGCCGAGGTCTTTCATCAGGCGGGGGAGATCGACTTTTTCACCTTCATATTCGAGCAGCTGAACGCTCCTTTGAAGGAGTATTTTCTTTTTATCCCCTTTTGAACTCCGCTGACCACTCTCTGCCTCCGGTTTCCTTGTTACAACGACAGTGTCCGGAGGGGGCTCGATCACGCAGGAATCAAGACTTATAGCGAGGTCCGGGTCTATGACAATGCGCAGAGGGCTTTTGTTCCGGCCGGTCCTGCTGGTGAGGCGGGGGTTGTCGGCCTTTACGGTCCCGATGGCTGTAAGGAGTCCGTCTACTTCTCCGCGCAGTCTGTGGACAAGCCTTCTGGCCCTTTCGCCTGTGATCCATTTTGATTCCCCATGGGGCGTTGCGATTTTTCCATCCAGCGTCATCGCCACCTTGAGCACCACGAAGGGCATGCCGGTAGTGATATGTTTAATATAGTACTCGTTCAGCTTTTCCGCTTTTTCTTTCAAGATCTCCGAGACTACGCCTATTCCGGCATTTCTCAATTCCTCGATCCCTTTCCCCGACACTTTCGGGTTCGGGTCCTCCATGGCTATCACAACCTTCCTGATCCCCGATGATATGATCTTCTGTGTGCACGGCGGGGTCCGCTTATCCTTGTGGCAGCATGGTTCGAGGCTCACGTAAAGTGTTGCCCCCCCGGCCCCGCCTCCCGCAGCGTCTATGGCGACTGCTTCAGCATGCGGTGTTCCCGCCTTCCTGTGATAGCCCTCCGAGACGATCCGGCCCCCTTTGACCAGAACGGCGCCGACCATCGGATTGGGACTTGTCTTTCCCTGTGCTCGGGCGGCCAGTGCAATGGCCCTTTTCATAAAAAAGGCGTCATTCATAGATCTAAAGAATAACATAAAATTCTTTACTTGTCGGCTCAAAGTAACTAAAATCAAGATAGCGGCACACGATTCTGTTCGTGAAAATAATGTGATATAATGCTACGGAGGGAGGCAGGATGACGAATTTCTGGCTTGTTGTCATAGGGGTGTCGTCGCTTGCAGTTGACGTTGTGCTTATTCTTCTGATACTGCAGGTGCTGAAGGCCGTCATGTCGCTGAGAAGGACCGTCGAGGGGAGGCTGGACCCCGTACTCAAAGACGTGCAGGGCGTCATCGGGAACGTCCGGGAGATGTCGGATAGCGCAAAGGGGATTGTGGAGGATGTCAGGGAGTTTTCCGCTTCCGTCAGGGAAGTCGGAAAGACCGTGCGTGCAGTGAATGATCTGGCAGGCGGCATTGGTTCTTCCGCCTCGATCAGGGCGATCAGTCTGAAGGCCGGGATAGTCGCAGGGCTCCAATATTTGTTAACGAATCTTTTAAGAAAAGGAGATGGAAAATGAGAGATGAGGGCTACAGTTCAGGATCGATGTTCCTGTCGTTTATGTTGGGCGGTGTAGTCGGGGCCGGTCTGGCGCTCCTCCTCGCGCCTCAGTCGGGGAATGAAACGAGGCAGAAGATAAGGGACATGGCTGACGACGTGAAGGACAGGGCTACGGAATACGCGGACCAGACAAAGCACAAGGTCACCTCTTACGTGGACAAGGGGAAGGACTACTACGATGAAAAGAAGTCGCTTGTAAAGTCGGCTGTCGATGCGGGGAGAGAAGCTTACGATAAGGAGAAAGAGAGGCTTTCCAAAGAACCGAATGCATGAAGCATCCATTGCCCTCAGTCTGCTTGAAATAGCCGCGGGTGAGTGCGGCAAGAACGGATACGGAAGGATAGATTGTATAAATATCAAGGTGGGAAGGGCATCGGGCGTTATGCCGGATGCCCTTCTTTTTGCCTTCGATGCCATAAAGGAGGGTTCCGTCGCTCAGAATGCCGTCTTGCATATAGAGGAAGTACCTGTCTCGGGAAGGTGCGGGGACTGCGGGAAGGAGTTTAGTGTGGAAGAAGAATACGTGTTGTGCTGTCCGTTATGCGGCGGCGGCTCCTTTACTGTTACTTCAGGCCGTGAAATGGATATCATCGATATGGAGGTTTCCTGATGAAGGTCAAGGTGGTGAGCAGGATTCTGGAGGCCAATGACAGAATAGCACTCGAGAACCGTAAGATATTCGACCGCGCCGGCGTATTCGTGATTAATCTCATGAGCGGCCCGGGTGCGGGCAAGACGTCGCTTCTGGAGAGGACGATCGCTCAGAAAGCCGGATTGAGGGTAGGTGTTATAGAAGGGGACATAGCGGGCAGTGACGATGCTGAAAGGGTGGACAGACTCGGTGTCCCTGTTGTGCAGATCAACACCGGCGGCGCCTGCCATCTGGATTCGAACATGATATCGGAAGTACTGGACGACCTCCCTCTTGATGATCTTGATATTGTCTTTATAGAAAATGTGGGCAATCTTGTCTGTCCGGCCGAGTTCAAGGTCGGCGAGGACATGAAGGCTATGGTGCTGAGTATCACCGAGGGACACGACAAGCCACTCAAATATCCGCTGATGTTTCAGGAATCGGCCGCGCTGGTACTCAATAAGACGGACCTTGCTCCTTATGTTGATGCGAATGTAGACAAGATCAGGAAAGACGCCATTTCCCTTAACCCCCAGATCAGGATATTCGAAGTCTCCTGCAAGACCGGTGAAGGTATACCGGAATGGATCGCCTGGTTGAAGGAGAAGGCGGGGAAGGGATAGAGGAATGTCTGCCCCGGCAATTGCCGGGGCAGAGAAGGTGTGCGCGTCACGACCATTATGGCCGTAAGCGGTTCAGGAAGCAGCTAGTTTTTTGTCGCTCGCCAGGTCCCTGATTGTCCTCCCGGGCTCGTCCATGTGCCCGACATGTTGGAACTGTCTGTAACGGTCCCGATATAAACGTATGCAGTTCCGTTGCCGTCGGTCCAGGTGAAAATAAGGTACAGACTGCCGATACTTCCAGTGACCGCCTCGTCCTCCGGCGCCGTGCCGGAGATGCTGTTGCCTGACTGCTCCAAAGCAAAGACTGCCGGCCCCTGTTCCGACGAGCCCGTGACCGTCTGAAAGACGTTCCAGTTGCCCGCAACACTGAGGCCGGGGGTCAAACTTATTACGGCGCGCCAGGTTCCGGACTGACCGTTGCTGCCGCTCCAAGTACCTGCCATGGTGCCGTTACTCGCCGTCCCGCTGTATGTGTAAGTAGTCTGGTCGCTGGCTGTCCAGGAGAAAGAGACATCCGTGCCGCTGATGGTGCCGCTGAATGGTTCACCCGCAGCAGTTGTTCCCGACAAATCATTGACGGACTGGGTGAAGGTGAAGAGATCGGGGCCCTGTTCACCGGGGGAGCCGCTGGTGTCATGATATATGTACCAACCACCGGCGATATTCCATACGGCATCGGGCTTGCTTCCCCCACAGCCGCTGAGAAATATTGCTGTTGACAAGCCTAGAAAGACCAAACAGACCTTTAGCCACATAGCTGAAGAGCGCTTTTTCATTTGAAGCCTCCCTGTAATGTATTTGTCTCCCTCTCATAGAGATCAACTGAAATCCAGAGTGGACCGGATGTGACGGCCAAAAGAATTGTACAGTTATTATTTGCACGAAAGGGCATATTCGTCAACATCAAAAGATAAATACGCGAATGGACGACAGCGCAGAGAGCGCCCTCCCGGAGGGGAAGAGGGGAGGGTGCATAATATCACCCTCCCTTATGAATTCACGTGAGCATTCCGGTGAATGCTTCTTCTTGTCTTACCTTGGACCCGCCGGTCTCCTCCACATCCTCTCCCGACGTTGATCCTGGATTTTCTGAAATTCCACGGCCTGCTCCTTTGTCAGGATTCCCACGATCTTCGCATCGGTGGACTGTCTGAGCTGCCGCAATTCATTCATCAGCTCCCGGCTCTTGGCCATACTGTCGCTGATAATGGGTTCTATTGCCTTTACCTGTTCATCCGTGAGATTGAGTCGGTCCTTTAACCTGGACACAACCTGATCCGGTGACGTTTTCATTCCGCGGAAGCCTGCTGCCTGGGCCGGCGGTGGATAGAACTCAACGGAAGCTACGGCGATCAGCGCGAAAACGGCCAGAAGCATCAGACCCAGTGATAATACCTTCCTTCCCGACATTCCTTCTCTTTCCTGTGAGGCTTTCATGGTGTTCTCCTTTCCTGTTGCGGTGATTTGTCGTACCTCTTTAGCCCGTCTGCCCAGGGCCGGCGGATCTCTCGGATCTCCCTCGCCACCGAAATAGTCTGCTCCTTTCATCATTGAAGAATCTCCTTTTAGAGGTTGTTCGCGTCTGCCTCTTTCACGATATCCTGCGCAAAGATACCCTGCACGTGTATTTATGGTAGCGCAAATCTCTTTAAGTGTGGGTTAAGGGGCGGTCAAGAAAGGAAAAGATATATTAAGTATCACCGCCGGATCTTTACAATTCTTTACAGCGGCGTACTGTACTTTAAGGGTAGAATACTAATGAATATGGAAGACCCGGTGGGACAACGGTGAACCGCATACTGGTTATTGACGATGACAGGGAACTCTGTGAGCTGCTTTCGGAATACCTCGGACTCGAAGGGTTCGATGTAGAAGCGGTTTTTGATGCAGAGAAGGGGATCGGAAGATCGCTTTCAGGAGAGCATGGTCTGGTCGTCCTGGACGTAATGCTGCCCGGTATGAGCGGCTTCGAGGTGCTGCGCCATATTCGCGAGCGTTCCAGAATTCCCGTTTTGATGCTGACCGCCCGGGGTGATGACGTTGACCGGATCGTCGGTCTCGAAATGGGAGCCGACGACTACCTGCCGAAACCCTTTAATCCCCGTGAGCTCGTAGCACGTATTCGTGCCGTACAGCGCAGGATGATTCCGGCTGAAGGGGAGAAGACGGAGGCATCAGGGGAGCGTTTTGTAGTGGGTGATGTCGAGTTGGATGTCGCGACGCGGACCGTCAGATTGTCGGGCAAAGAAATAGAAATGACCGCGGTCGAATTCAGTCTTCTGGAGGAGTTGATGCGTATGGCCGGGCGGGTCGTGACACGCAGGGATCTGAGCAGGAAGATCCTTGGTCGTGATCTCTCTCCTTACGACCGCAGTGTAGATGTTCATGTGAGCAGTCTTCGGAGGAAACTCGGTCATGAGTCGGCGGGCATGGATCGTATCAAGACGGTCCGCAGTGTGGGGTATCTGTACGTTCACTTTCCTGAGACCGGCGAAGGCCGGGACGGATAGAATGTTGTTCCCAGGGAGACCCTATCAGTGAAGAGCCTCTTCGCAAGAATATTCCTCTGGTTTTGGCTGGCGATGACGCTCATCGTAGCAATCGGGGTGGTGGTCGCTCTGACGACCGATCCGAGAGCAGCCCTCCTGGCCCGCCACAAGAAGCAGATTGCCAGGGCGGGGGAAGTGCTGATCAGCGCCTATGAAAGGGGGGGACCGGCTGCCCTGGCAGAGCAGAGCCGTCGCCTCGAACGGCGGACGGGCATTCACGTCTTTCTTTTCAGGGGGAATGAGGGCCCCCTTTCCGGACGTTTCCTCCCCCCCAGGCTCAGGCGACTGGCGGAACTGGTCCTGGTCACCGGCGAACCCCAGCACGGTCCGGGCAGAAGGGCAAAATGGTATGGACTTCCGGCAGGCGGTGATTACGTAGTTCTTGCGGCCCTGCCGCGACCCTCGCCGATTGAAATGATACTTGATCCCCGCCGCATGGTATTTCGCCTCCTGGTGACTTTTGTGGTGGCAGGAATCGTATGCTACCTCCTCGCGCGGTCACTGACGGGTCCGATACTCCATTTGCAGAAGGCGGCCCGGAGGTTCGCGGACGGAGACCTCGCGACCCGTGTCGGACCTTTTTTCGGGAACCGGAGAGACGAGATAGCCGGTCTGGGGCATGACTTCGACAGGATGGCCGTCAGGATAGGTAAACTGGTAAATGCGCAGCAGAAGCTGCTCCGGGACATCTCTCACGAATTAAGGTCGCCGCTTGCGCGCCTGAACGTCGCTCTGGAGCTTGCGCGCCGTAGTTCCTCTCCGGAAGCAGGCGGTGCTCTTGATCGCATGGGGCGGGAAGCGGAGAGGCTGAATGAGCTTATCGGACAGTTGCTGTCACTAACCATGCTTGAGGGCGGAGCCGAGAGAATTGAACGTGGTCCCGTTGACCTGGCGAGACTCGTTCGTGACATTGTGGACGATGCAAACTTCGAGACGGGAGGCAGCAACCGCCTGGCAAAGGTGGTGGCGAGTGAAGACATTACTGTCGATGGTTCGGAAGAGCTGCTTCGCAGGGCCATAGAGAATGTTGTCCGGAATGCACTGCGGTATACCGATGAAGGTACTTCTGTTGAAGTCGGCATCTCAAGACATCTGGAAGACGGCCTGGCATATGCCCGGATTCGGGTCCGGGACCACGGTCCCGGCGTGCCGGAGAAGGACCTCGGAAGGTTGTTCGAGCCTTTTTATCGTGTAGCCGAGTCACGCGACCGTCTGACTGGCGGGACCGGGCTTGGCCTTGCCATAACCGAGAGGGCCGTCAATTTGCACTCAGGCAGGGTCAGGGCATCTAATGAGCCTGGCGGAGGTCTTGTGGTAGAAATGGATTTACCATTGTAAGAATGACTTGACAACAATGGTTATTATGTTATAATGATTCTAAAGAAGCTTGAGATGCAGAAGACCGAAGAGGAGCAATTATGAAAAGATACAGAGACATTGGCCTGAAACTCACCCCGCAGAGGCTGGCGATACTTGAGTACCTTGAAGGGAATGAAACGCATCCTTCGGCGGAGGATATCTACGCCGAGGTATCAAAGAAGTTCCCGACCATGTCTCTTGCGACAGTATATAACACCCTTGAGGCATTGAGGCAGAGGGGAGAGGTACAGGAACTCACTATAGATCCGTACAAGAAGCGGTTTGATCCTGATACCGGACCGCACCATCATATCATCTGTACGGGCTGCGGTCGCATAGTGGATGTTCACGTTTATTACGAACTGAATGTGCCGGCGGACGAAAGAAAGGACTTTGAAATTTCAGGAAATCACGTAGAGTTTTATGGATCATGTGCGCGGTGCAGGAAATCGGGCGGTGATGATACCCCGGAGCAAATAAAGGAACGTCCCTTGCTTCAGGCTGCAGGGAGGAAATCGAATGAAAGAGAAACACGTCAGTCATAATATAGAGAAGTTGCGGAAACTGAAGCGTATCTTGTTGCCGGGAATTATCACATGTCCGAAATGTGGCTTTGATATGGAAATATGGACTGATGAGTACGAAACGAGATGCTTGAATTGCGGGCACAGGTTCTTCAGGAGGGAGTCCACAGTCCACTGAGATCCTGTCGATAATGTAGCCATGCTGTTTCGGGGCATTTTTTTCACGGGCCGCGGATTTAAGAGCGGCCGTTTTAATGGTAAGATTCTAGAAAAAAGGAAGGAGGTCTGAGATGGGTGAACATTGTTGCGGACTAAGGACCGGAGAGAACGTCCCCGATTTTAAACTTGAAACCTATGAGCCTGGGAAGGGCGACTTCGGGGAGGTGAGTCTTCAGGCGCTGAGAGAAAGCGGTAAATGGACTGTCGTCTTCTTCTATCCTGCGGATTTCACATTTGTGTGAGCCACCGAGTTCTCTGCTCTGGCAGAGCAGCATGAGAAGTTCAGGGAGATCGGCGCCGAGATTGTCACTGTGAGCACTGACACCAAGTTCGTACATCTTGCATGGCAGAGGGATGAAAAGATGCTCGAGAAGGTAAAATACACGATGGGGTCGGACCCTACAGGTAAAATCTCCCGGTTGTTCGGTGTGTATGACGAGGAGACCGGACTGGCGCTGAGAGGGACATTTATAATCAATCCCGAAGGGAAGCTCCTCAATTCCGAAGTCAACTTTTATAACCTGGGCAGAAATATCGAAGAGCTACTGAGAAAGACGACTGCAAACATCTATTTGGGGAAGCATGGCGACGAGGCATGCCCGGTCGGATGGAAGCAGTCCGGGGACAAGACCCTCAAGCCCTCGGCAGGTTTGGTCGGCAAGGTATACGAAGCCATGAAGTAA
The DNA here is from genome assembly GCA_037381085.1 of Candidatus Sulfobium sp. Lineage (GTDB taxonomy): Bacteria > Nitrospirota > Thermodesulfovibrionia > Thermodesulfovibrionales > UBA6898 > JARRRD01. The sequence continues at coordinate 86 of JARRRD010000056.1, read as the reverse complement.
GAAAATAAGAACAGAATAGGGCCTTTAAGACTTATAAGACCTATATGCCTTATCAAAGATTTTTTTAAGGAGGAGGAAAGAGAATG
>JARRRD010000055.1:0-12890 GCA_037381085.1 Candidatus Sulfobium sp. | reverse complement strand
AGATACTCCTTCATCGGCAGCAGACCTTCGACCGTCGTAAGGAGCCTCGGAAACTCCGTGGAGATCGTCCGCGGGGGAAAGAAGGAAACGAGGCCCGTGCCGGGGGATCCTCTCGATGCGGTAAAGGACATTCTCGCAGAATACAGGCCCGTTCCCAATCCCGGGCTTCCGCGTTTTTACGGCGGAGCAGTGGGGTTCATCGGTTACGATATAATTCGTTTCTTCGAAAGAATGCCCGAACGGGAAAAGCCCGGCCTTGGATTGCCCGATCTTTTTTTCATGATCACCGACACCCTTGTGATCTTCGACAATGTCACGCATAGGATCAAGGTGGTCTCCAACGCCCACATAAACGGCTCCTCGGCGGCTTCGGCTTACGATGAGGCAGTCGGGAAAATCGAAGCTATCGTGAAGAAACTGAAGAGAGGACTGAGAGTACGTTCCTCGGTCGCCCATGCAAGGGTTGATTCGAAGAAAAGGGGCGCCCTCAAGTCCAACTTCACGCGTGCCCGCTACGAGCAGGCGGTGCTCAGGGCAAAAGAGTATATCAAAGCGGGCGACATCTTCCAAGTGGTGCCTTCCCAGCGCTTCGAGGCCGGGATCGGCATCGAACCCTTCGAGATATACCGGGCGCTGCGACTTATCAATCCGTCTCCCTACATGTATTTCCTCCGCTGCGGCGATGCGACCATCGTGGGCACATCACCCGAAGTTATGGTAAGGCTCGAGGGGGACAGGATCGACCTGAGACCCATCGCGGGTACCCGGAAACGCGGCTCAACCGAAGAAGAAGACAGGGTGCTCGAGAAGGAACTGCTGGAAGATCCCAAGGAGAGGGCGGAACATATCATGCTTGTCGATCTCGGCAGGAATGACGTCGGAAGGGTCAGCACCCCGGGGAGCGTCCACGTGAGTGAACTGATGGTAATCGAACGCTACTCCCACGTCATGCATATCGTCTCCAACGTCCGCGGGACACTCTCCGCAGGAAAGGATTCCTTCGATGTCGTCAGGGCCTGCTTCCCCGCCGGAACGGTCTCGGGCGCGCCGAAGATAAGGGCAATGGAGATCATCGATGAGCTGGAGCCGACGCGGCGCGGTCCTTACGCAGGCGCCGTGGGATATTTCGGATTCTCAGGGAACATGGATACATGCATCACCATCCGGACTCTCGTCATTAAGGACCGGGTCGCTTACATTCAGGCGGGCGGCGGCGTCGTCGCCGACAGCGTCCCGTCGGCGGAGTACCAGGAAACGGTCAACAAGGCAAAGGCAATGATGCGGGCTGTCGAAATGGCTGAGAGGGGGCTTGAGTAGCAATGCTTTTAATGATCGACAATTACGATTCATTCACCTATAACCTTGTCCAGTACCTGGGGGAGCTTGGAGAAGACCTCAGGGTCTTCAGGAATGACAAGATCTCTATTGCCGGAATCGAGAATATGGCGCCGGACAGGATAGTAATATCGCCGGGACCCTGTACCCCGAGGGAGGCGGGCATATCAGTCGAAACGATAAGGCATTTTGCCGGAAAGATCCCGATCCTCGGCGTCTGCCTCGGGCACCAGTCGATAGGAGAGGCATTCGGAGGCGAGGTCGTCCGGGCACCATACCTCATGCATGGAAAGACGTCCATGGTGCACCACGACGGCAGGACAATCTTCGAGGGGCTGCCCAACCCGTTTGAGGCAACGCGCTATCACTCGCTTATCATCAAGCGCGATACCCTGCCGCCGGTCCTGGAGGTTTCGGCCTGGACCGAAGACGGGATCATCATGGGAGTGCGCCACAGGCAATATTCCATCGAGGGTGTGCAGTTCCACCCGGAATCAATCCTGACCGGCGCCGGCAAGGACCTCCTCAGGAATTTCCTCAAACTAAGGCAGTAGGAGCGGGGCAAAAGCCTCGGAGGTCGTTGCGACCGGGAATGAGAGAAGGGCCTCTGTCCCGCCGCCCCGCGTGAATAAAGCAGGCTCACTCATCGGACGCTGCATCGGCCTCTTTCATCACCTCTTCCGGAGACTTGGCAAGTGCCTTCTTCGCCTTTTCCTCTCTTGCCTCCATCTCCTCCTTCATCCGGGCCGCCGTGCGCTTTTTCGCCCTCCGTCTGGCTTCGTCCGTGACCTTGAAGTCGCCTTCCCCGAACATGGCAAACCTGAGCCACTTCAGTGAGAACTTCAGCAGTTCGAGTTCGTCCTCCCTGATCCGCTCGATCACCTCGGGTTCGACACCGTAGGAGGCAAGGAAATTACTGTTAAAGACAAAGTCTCTGAACATGTCGAGATTGGCGCTCACCATAAAAAAGAGATCGAGAGATTTCTGGCTGAATTCGACCATACCGAGCGTCTTGGCCTTGAGGACCACTTCCATCCAGTCGTTGTTCATCTCGTCGTAGAGGTCCGATTCCTGGTCGGAGCGCCACTCATCGATTGACCAGTCCCTGTCTTCCTTGTGGCCGAGACAGTGCTCCTCCCTGATCTTTATAAAGAAGTTTTCTCCGGTCTTAAGGTCGTGCTTCTTCATGATCGCCATGCCTATCGGATAGTACCTGCATGTCACCGGCCTGTCGGTGTAAACGGTGCAACCCTCCGGCGTTACAAACGGGCAGGATTTTATGTCGTCCTCCTTCATCTTCAGCACCGCGATGGGAAGAGGAGTACCGTCTATCGATTTCGGCACCGTATATTCCATGAGGAAGTCATGATATGACATGCCCAGCCTGTTCTTGAGCCTGAATATGTCGTAAGGGCTAAGGTTTATCCGGATGCCGCTGCAGCACTTGGTAAAGCACCCTATACCGGGATAACACCTGAATTTCATCCGGTCCTTGCGGGTCAGCTTCCGGGGTACTATCACGCTCTGCTTGAGCTTCTTCTTCACATCTTCCATCTTTCTGTCGAAATCTTCTTGATCAAGAGCCATCTTTAATTCCTTTCACAATGCGGCACCTGATGTCATTCGATGCTGTCGGAGGTTCCCTGCGGCTTCATATCAAACCAGAACAGGGAAAGACTCCGGAAAAGCCGGAATGACACATGACGCAGATTATTCATGAATGCAGTGCAGTGGTGGTTTCCCGCCGATGATCTCACTTCCTGTTGCACAATTCCCGTGATTATTATAACAAAAAAGCCGATCCCGGTGCCCGGGATCGGCTTTTCCCGCAGAGTCTGTAACAATTAGTGCAACAGCGGCACTATCAGAAGCGCAACGATGTTGATGACCTTGATCATGGGGTTGATGGCAGGACCCGCCGTGTCCTTATAAGGGTCACCGACCGTGTCACCCGTAACCGCGGCCTGATGAGCAGGGCTCTTCTTGCCGCCGTACATGCCGTCTTCAATGAACTTCTTGGCATTGTCCCAAGCACCGCCGCCGCTCGTCATCGAGATGGCCTGGAAGAGACCGGTAACGATGCAGCCGATGAGAACGCCGCCAAGGGCCTCACGGCCGAGCAGGAGTCCCACAACGACAGGGGCGACAACCGGGATAAGGGCAGGAAGCATCATCTCTCGTATCGCCGATTTTGTGACAATATCAACGCACTTGCCGTATTCGGGCTTTGCGGTGCCTTCCATTATACCCTTGATCTCCCTGAACTGCCTTCTCACCTCTTCGACAACGCCTCCGGCCGCCTTACCGACAGCCTCCATGAGAAGTGATCCGAAGTAGTAGGGAAGAAGTCCGCCGATAAAGAGTCCGACAATAACCAGCGGATTGGAAAGGTCAAAATACATCTGCATACCGAAGGACCTTGTGTATTCCGCAAAAAGAACGAGCGCTGCCAGTGCCGCAGACCCTATGGCGTAACCCTTTGTAACGGCCTTTGTCGTATTTCCGACCGCATCGAGAGGGTCTGTGATGTTGCGGATCTCCTCCGGAAGTTCGGCCATTTCAGCAATACCGCCGGCGTTGTCCGTAATCGGACCATAGGAATCGATGGCGACGACGATACCGGTCATGGAAAGCATCGAAACGGCCGCCAGCGCGATGCCGAAAAGACCTGCGACGGCCTGGGTGGACGACAGACCCGCGAAGCCGCCGGCACCTATATAGAACGACCAGAGGATGGCGCCGCTGATAACAATAGCGGGCAGACCGGCTGATTTCATGCTGACCGCGAGTCCCGCGATGACATTCGTGCCGTGGCCAGTCTGGCTCGCGGCGGCAATGTGCTTCACGGGTTTAAAACTCTTCGATGTGAAGTATTCGGTGATAACAACTATCAGGCCCGTAAGGATCAGGCCGATTAAGGCCGTCGTAAAGACGCCGACCTGGGTAAACGTCTGCTCGACCCCGGGAAGACCGAGGAACCATCCCGACACGAAGTAGAAGGCAACCGCAGCCAGGATGCCGGCAACGGCAAGTCCCTTGTAAAGAGCGCCCATTATATATTGGCTCTTTCCCAGTTTTACGAAGAAAGTCCCGATAATGGAGGCGATGATCGAAACACCTCCCAGCAGAAGGGGAAACTCCACCCACGGACTGTTGGCGCCGAAGGCTGTTCTTGCCAGGAGCATGGCGGCAACCAGTGTGACCGTATAGGTCTCGTAAAGGTCCGCAGCCATTCCGGCGCAGTCACCGACGTTGTCGCCGACGTTGTCGGCAATAACAGCGGGGTTCCTGGGATCATCCTCGGGAATACCCGCCTCGACCTTACCGACGAGGTCGGCGCCCACGTCCGCCGCCTTCGTGTAAATGCCGCCGGCGATACGGGCAAACACGCTCATGAGAGAGCATCCGAAGCCCAGGCCGACAAGCGCGTGGAATGCCTGCTCACCGGCAACGGCCTTGGCAAAGGCATAGTACCCGGTAATCCCGATAATGCCGAGACCCACACCCATGATGCCAGTCACCGAGCCGCCCTTGAAAGAAACGTCCAGTGCCGACTGAAGCCCCTTGTGCGCCGCCTGGGTCGTGCGGACGTTGGCGCGTACCGTCACCATCATTCCGATATAGCCGGCGAGGGCGGAGCCGACGCTCCCTATAAGAAAGCCGAGGGAAATCCAGGGTTTTCCGTGCCCGAGAAAGAACAAAAGGATAATAATTACCACCCCTACCATTGCTACGGTCTTATACTCGCGGGCAAGAAAGGCGCCGGCGCCTTCCTTGATGGCGTTCGATATCTGCTGCATGCGCTCGTTGCCGGGGTCCTGCTTAGACACCCAGGCGGCAGTGAACAGGGCATAGACTACTCCCACTGCGCCGCAGATCAATGCAAAGACTATAATATTGCTCATCTGTATCCTCCTTTTTCACTGATTTAAAAGACCAAAGTCACTATGTACAAAATGCACGCGAAGACTAGAAACCCGGGCTGTCACCTCCTTTATTACCGTCTCTATAATTTTGCTGAGAATACTGTAATGCCGCTTAACCGGGATACTTATCGGAAATATAGTCCTTCAGGTAGTGGTTCTCCGCCCTGAGATCCGTAACCTGCGCCTTCACAACGTCTCTGATCGACAGCATCGCCACCAGCCTGTTTTTTTCGAGTACCGGCAGATGCCTAATCCTGTTCTTGATCATGATGGTAGTCACATAGCACAGGTCGTCACCAGTCTCGGCAATGATCAGGTTCGTGGTCATCACTTCCCCGATATTTATATCCCGGAAATGACGTTCGCCCTTTCTCGCCCAGCACTTCAGAACGTCTCTCTCGGTAAACAATCCGACCGGCTGTTCCCCGTCAACGACCACAAGCGCGCCGATCTCATCTTCCACCATGAGGCTTACGGCATCGGCAACAGTCTTATCCTTGCCGATCGATATTACGTCCCGCCTTCCGGAACCGAGAATTTCGCTGACTGTCGCCATAACTGTTCACCCCCGTCCGAATATTTGTCTCAAGGCCTTAAGCCTTCTCCACGTCCCTGCCGGTCTGCTTCGCATACACCAGCGCGGTCGCCCTGTAGACCATGTGTGCCATCTTTGAAAACGGCGCATAAGCAAAGAGGAAGAAGATGGCCACCAGGTGAATGAAATAGACAGGGTACGCAATGACAGCTATATTCAAAAGCCTGAGGATCTCCGACAGCAGCCCCGTCACGACTATGGTCAGGATAAGGTATATGAACAGCCAGTCGTAATAGCTGCCTTTACCGGCCTTCTTCTCATTCCTGTTCCTGTTGGAGATGACCCATGATATACCGAGCAGAAGTGCGATACCGCTGAGGTTCCCGAGTATCTTCATCGGGTCATAAAGGGGATAGGGAGACTCGCGCTGAAGACCGTAGAGATAGAAGATTGCCCATGTGGTCGTTATGGCCAGGCCCAGGAACCCGTAAAATACAAAGAGGTGTGACCTCGAACGGTCTACGGTAACCTCGCATTTCTTGAATTTCTTATGGGCCAGGAATTCCGTAACCATTGCGACTATCGCCCTGCCGAGAGGCATCCTGGCCTCAGCGCCGCTGGCGGCAAGATCTTTCCAGTACCTCAGTACGCCCACGATGAAGCCCAGAAAGGCGAATGCGGCAGCAGCGCCGAAGATCGTATCGATAAACGGCACAGGCATAAAATTATCCGCATACACGATGGGCTTATTGGAAGCCATTATTTTCCATAAATAGTGAGGCAAACGCAAATGTTCTCCGAAGTACTGGGCCGGAATCTGGTGTCCGACAACAGGAACCAGTATACCTAATATAAAGACCGGGATCGCCAGAAGAAAAAGAAGGAATTTCTTATCGCCCAACGCCCGACCCAGAAAACCCGACATTGCGTAATGCTCGATGCTCAGTTTCCTGACTGCGCCAAGAACTTCCCCCGGCTTTGCGCCTCTCGGGCAATAGGCCGTGCAATCGCTACACTGATGGCAGAGCCATATGTCGGGATTGCCGAACAGCTTGTCTTTCAGGCCCCACTGAGCGTGGATCATCTCCTTCCTCGGAAACGGCCTGTCGTCGGGTGTAACGTTACAGACAACGGAGCACGTTGCGCACTGGTAGCACTTCTTCAGGGACTCGCCCCCCGAGTTCATAATCTTCTTCACAAACTTCAAATCTGGCTGAATAACTTTTCCCTCTGCCATTCCTTAACCTCCTAGAAGCCCTTCATCGGGTTAAATCCTACGCCCTCTATCGTTTCCATGAACTTGTTGATAAGTTCAGGGATCTTGTCGTACTCGTCTATCGAGAACTGGATCTGCTGTACCCTCTCAGGTTCAAGCCTCAGCTTGCCCAGCGTCTCGGCGACGTTGTCCATCCTCTTATTGCAGAGCTCGCTGCCCTTTACGAAGTGGCACTGGTAATCGTCGCCGTATTTGCATCCGATAAGAAGTACCCCGTCGTTGCCCTTCGACATCGCGTCGGCTATCCATATCGTGTTGACCGAGCCGAGACACCTGACCGGGATAAATCTGATATCCGCCGAATACCTGAGCTTGTGGAGACCGGCCATGTCGAGCGCCGGATAGGCGTCGTTTTCGCATACAAACGCCACGACCCTGTATTTCTCCTCGTCTTCGTCGGGAACGTTGATCGCCTTCACCATGGAGCCGATCATGTCTATATGGTAATTCTTGAAGGAAATGATCCTCTCCGGACAGGCACCCATGCATGTTCCGCATCTCCTGCACCTCGTCGGGTTGGGCTTCGGAGTGCCCTTTTCGTCGTCGTCAAGCGCTCCGAATGGACACTCTTCAGTGCAACGTTTGCACTGCGTGCACCGCTGGAAGAAGAATTCGGGGAAGGACATGTCGCCCGATCTCGGATGTACTGACATACCCCTGTTTACGGATTCGAGACACTGGATAGCCTTCAGCGCGGCTCCCGTGGCGTCTTCGATACACTCGCCGTTTGACATCGTACGCCTCACATTACCGGCGGTATAAACTCCAGTCCTCCGCGTTTCGTAAGGGAAGCATATGTAGTTCGAGTCAGCGTAGCCGTCAAAGAGTTCAAGGTCTCTGAATGCGGGGCCCTGCCTGTAGGCCAGGTTTATTACCGGCTCAAACTGGGTCTCAGGGACCATACCCGTCGCAAGCACCACCATGTCGGCATTTACTGCGATCTTTTCGCCCAGCATCGTATCGTCCACTTCGACGGTGAGGCTCTTGTCTGCGTTTTCGGTTACCGACTTAACCTCTCCCCGCGTCAGGAATATGCCGGGGTCGTTCTGTGCAGTCTTGTAGAAATTTTCGTGTACCCCCGGGGTCCTCATGTGCTTGAAGAAGATGAAGGCCTTTCCGTCTTCATAATCCTCCCTTACATACTTGGCCTGCTTGAGAGAGATCATGCTCGTGACAGAGGAACAGTAAGGGAAATCGCTGTCGTCCCCGTTGAGGCCCGGACTTTGTATGAAGGCAACGATTTTTGCCTCTTTCCCGTCGGAAGGGCGGACTATCTTGCCCTTCACCGCGGTCTCTTCCATCATGGTGTTTGTAACCACGTTTGCGAACTTGCCGAATCCCAGATGCTCGAATCCGGAAGGGTCGGCAGGTCTTCCTCCCGCGGCCACTACCACGGCGCCGAACACCTCGGCGTCCGGGTCGGAACTGAGGATGTCCTCGCATTTGACCATATCCGCGGGGAGTTCCTGCGGCTCTGCGGCAGGCTGTTCACCGGCCGGCTGCTCTTCACCCTGTTTTTCGCCGGCGGCCTTGGCCGCCTCCGCCTCAGCCTTCAACTCTTCCTCGGTCTTCTTCTTGGGCGGTACGTCCCAGTTGGATTTCGTGCCTGTCTGTTTGAAGGAGACGGCAAACTGTCCCGGAGCACCGCTGATCCTCGCAATCTCGTGGGCCGTCTTTACTGTTATTTTCGGGTGATTCGAGACCTCTTTTATCTTTTCCTGTATATTGGTCGGCTCCAGTTCGGCATAAGGGGCCTTCGTCGGTATCTGTTTGCGCTGCCTGGCGGCAACACCGCCCAGTTGTCCTTCCCTTTCGAGGATGGTAACGTCGTATCCGGCGTTGGCGGCCTCCGTTGCCGCGGTGAGACCGGTAATCCCGCCCCCTATAACGAGGATCCTCTTTTCAACATTCTCAAGGAGATAGGGATCGACCTGATTCATCTTCTGGGCCTTAACAATCCCCATCCTCAGATAATCCTCCGCGAGCATCTGGGTATCGTCGTTGGGCTGCGTCTCTTCTGTTACGACTTCCTTGCCTTCGGCGTCCTTGGTCTTTACCTGTACCTGCTTTGTCCAGTCGTGGCTCCATACGACCTGCTCCCTGATGTTTACCCTCTCAAGGATGTTGGACTCTCCAAAGTCGAAAACGTCATATTTGACCCTGTTTGAGCAGGCTGCAATTACAATCGTATTGACTCCTTCCGCTTCAATATCATTCTTTATGATCCCGACGCCTTCTTCGCCGCACATTGCAGGATGGTTCTTGCATACCGGCGCCTTGTATTCCTTCGTAGCCACGGCAGAGAGCTGTTCGAGGTTCAGGCACTCGCCTATCGAGCAGCCGCCGCATATGTACACTCCGAGTTTTTTCTCCATCTATGAATTACCTCCTCACCATTTGAATCGCCTTGAGAGCGGTCCCGGTAGCCGTCTGCCCCGATGAAATGACATCCGTCGGTTTCTTTACGCAGCCGGTGGACAGTATCTCGCCGGAAATCACAAAGTTGTTCTCGTCATATTTAGCATTTCCCGGAACCTTTACCTCAGCGGTAGAAGGCTCCATTCCCGTGGCAAGGACAACCATCTCGTGACGTCCCTCTATCTTCTTGCCCGAGAGTGTATCTTCGACGGTCAGGATGACATCCCCGGTCGCGGGGTCCTCATCAATCTTTGCCACCTTGCCCTTCACAAAGGAAACGTTCTCGTCCGCCTTCACCTTATTGTAGAATTTCTCGTATCTGCCCGGCGTCCTCAGATCTATGTAATAAATAGTCGACTTCGATTCCGGGTTCGCCTCCCTTATGTAGGTCGTCTGCTTCAGAGAGGCCAAGCAACATATGTATGAACAGAAGGGCAGGTGGTTTTCATCCCTCGATCCGGCACACTGGACAAAGGCTATATTGTTGACCTCCTTGCCGTCCGAGGGCCTCACGATCTTCCCCTGGGTGGGGCCGTTCGTTGCGGCAAGTCGTTCCATCATCATGTTTGTAATTACATTACGGACCTTGCCGAACGAGAGGTTCTCCATCTTTGCAGCGTCATAGGGGTTCCACCCGGTTGCCCAGACGATTGATGCCGCCTTGATATCGAAGGTCTTCACCTTGTCGTCAAGATCGATGGCATCGTACGCACATGCATCCTTGCATTTCCGGGCGGCATCCGTCCCTATGATGGAAGGGGCGATCACGTATCTCTGGGGGAAGGCCATTTCGTGAGGAAGATAGGCGGCTTTTCTTTTGTCCATCCCGAAATTGAAGTCGTTGGGTATCTCCACTTCACAGACCTCGGCGCACTTGCCGCAGCAGGTACAGTTCGAATTGACATAACGCGGGCTGCTCTTGAGGGTAACGTCATAATTTCCGGGGCCTCCCGATATCTTCTCCACTTCCGTAAGGGTGAACCATTTGATGTTCCTGTTCTTCTTTATCCTCTGGAAGTTTATTTCCAGGCCGCATGTAGGCGGGCATATTTTAGGGAAATACTTGTTAAGCTGGGCCACTCTTCCGCCCAGATAGGGGTTCTTTTCCACGATGAAAACTTCGTACCCCACCTCGGCCGCTTCAAGGGCTGTGGTAATGCCGCTCATTCCTCCCCCCACAACCAGAATGGTTCCTGATACTGGGGTGCCGGTTTTTTCATCCGCCATATTTTCCTCCATCTTTACACGGGTTAACAAAGCGACTGCGTCAAATCTCTTGTTACGGGCAACCCATTATAACATTATGATTACAAATGGGGTAATCCCGTTGTCATCCTTAATCGTTTCCGCATTGTGCCCAGGGCACTGAAGGCCCTGGGCACAACACGACAACTCGGATATTCGGACTAATCCGGTATGATCTGGATATAGTCTTTCTTAAATACCGACCATTCCTTCTTCTCCGGATCGAACTTCGAGTTCACGAAGCACTTCCAGTTCGCCTCATCTACGAGGTCGAAGTCAGACCTGTAGTAGAAGCCCGGATACCTGGACTCCTCCCTGAAGAGGATATGCCTGAGGTGAGACTCTATGGTGCCGAGTCTGTGGTAGTTCTCCCAGACCCTGAGCAGTTCGTGGAGGTCACCCGCAGCCATCTTCTCGGAGTCTTCCCGGAGCATGCCGAGGAGTTGGAAGGCCCTATCGAGCATCGCCTTGCTGGTGACGTACGACGTTGCAATGCCTGCACCGTATTCGTCCGTGATCTTCATGAGTCTTCTCTGGAAGCCGGCCGGTTTGATGTAGTTGGGGTTGACATCGGCGGACGTGGACTTCTGGTAGTGCTCATTAAAAGTCTTTACCGGCTTGTAAACCGTGTCGGCAAGATCTTTCGCAGACTCTTTAAGGGCCGGTTTGAAGTCCTTGTTGTCACCTACGAACCGGACCATCGATTTTGCCACCATTCTGCCCTCGGCGTGCGAACCGGAGGAGAACTTGTGACCCGAAGCGCCGGTGCCGTCGCCTGCGGTGAACAGGCCGTTGACGGTGGTCATGCCCTTGTAGTTCTTGCCCTTGTAAGGGATCTTGTAAGAATCGGGCACCCAGTCTTCGTTCGGGCCTGCAACCCATATACCGCAGCAGCCGGAATGCGAGCCGAGGAGATAGGGTTCCGTAGGCATAATCTCGGAGCCAACCTTCTCGGGCTCGGTGTTTGTACCTGCCCAGAGACCGGCCTGACCGCAGGTCATGTCAAGGAAGTCTTCCCATGCCTCGGCGAGGAGGTGCTTCACTTCCTTCGGGGTCATGTTGGCGGAGAGATTAGCAAGCGCGGTAGGTGTATCCATGAAGATCGGGCCTCTTCCTTCCCTCATCTCTTTCAGCATGAGGTGGTTTCTGAGGCAGGATGCAGGAACTTTGGCCAAACCATAAGGCGGATACTGTTTGAGCATCTCGGCGTTTGTTGCCATGTAGTTTTCGCCGAGAGTGTTGGTCGCCTTCGCCTTGAAGAGGAGGAACCATGCGCCGACAGGACCGTAACCGTCTTTGAACCTTGCAGGGACGAACCTGTTTTCCATCATGGTCATCTCCGCTCCGACTTCCTGGCACATGGTATAGGTGGAACCGGCGTTCCAGACAGGATACCAGCACCTGCCCATGCCTTCACCGGTAGACCTCGGCCTGTAGATATTGACCGCTCCGCCGCATGCCACCATCATGGCATTGGTCTTTATAACATATACCTTGTTCTCCCTTACGCTGAAACCGACCGCGCCCGCGATCCTGTTGGACTCATTGGCGTCGAGGAGAAGCTTCACGATGAAGAGTCTTTCGATGATGTTGTCCGAACCAAGGGCTGCCTTGGCAGCCTCGGCGACGATCCTCTTATAGGATTCACCGTTGATCATGATCTGCCACCGGCCTGAACGGACCGGCTTTGTACCGATCTTGAGGATCGGAGCGCCCTGTGCCCCGTCAACGGTCTTGCCGTCTTCGAGGGTCTTCCAGATGGGGAGTCCCCACTCCTCGAAGAGGTATACCGACCTGTCAACGTGACGGCCCACGTCGAAGATGAGGTCTTCCCTGACGATCCCCATAAGGTCGTTTCTGATCATCCTCACATAGTCGTCCGGGGTGTTTTCGCCGAGGTAGGTGTTGATGGCGGAAAGTCCCTGAGCAACCGCGCCGCTTCTTTCCATGGCCGCTTTGTCACAGAGAAGTATCTTTGTGCCTTCCGGGGCCCATTTCTTTATCTCGTAAGCTGTCCCGCATGCCGCCATGCCGCCGCCGACAACCAGGATATCCGTTTCCAGCTCGACTATCTCCGGATCTAACGTTGCCGGTAATTCGCCTAATGGCTTGTTAGGTAATGCCATGTCTCTATTCCTCCTGTTTTGATTTTTTT
>JARRRD010000054.1:0-17262 GCA_037381085.1 Candidatus Sulfobium sp. | reverse complement strand
TATGACTCTTGACGAGATAAAGAGCATCCTGGGCGCAAAGATCCTGGCCAGGGAAAGGGATATGGGCATTGCCGTCGGAATGGCCTACTGTGCGGATCTGATGAGCGACGTACTGGCCTTCTCGATCACCAGTTCCCTCCTGATTACCGGACTGACAAACACGCAGGTAATCCGCACCGCTGAGGTGGCGGACATCAGGGCGATCGTCTTCGTTCAGTCCAAGAGGCCCGACATCGACACAATCGCCCTCGCCGAAGAAAAAAGGATCCCACTGCTTGTCACCCATTACTCCATGTTCGACGTCTGCGGGAAGCTCTATGAGAGAGGGTTGCGGAGCAATGCCCCGGAGGAAACGGCATGAGCGACTGCAGAGAAGGGTGCTTCTTCCTTACCGGGAAGGATTTCACCAATGCAGGTGCGGCATCGAGCCGCCTGAAGGGCATGCTTGAAGCCATGAACATCTCCGGACGTGTTATCCGGAGGGCGGCCATAGCGGCCTTCGAGGCCGAGATGAACCTCATCATATACGCCGTGGCAGGCATGATGAAGTATTACATAACTCCGGAAAAGATCCGTATTGTTCTGGAGGACATGGGACCGGGGATCGAGAACATCGAACTGGCCATGACGGAGGGATATTCCACGGCGCCCGACTACATCCGCGAGATGGGCTTCGGCTCGGGCATGGGGCTTCCGAATATCAAGAAGAATACCGACGAGCTGAATATCAGCTCTGTCGTCGGTGAAGGGACAACACTCGAATTTATCATCTATCTGAATAAGTAATAATGAAGGCTCCGCTGATCGTCTGGATGCCGGTGAGCCGGAGCTAAAACCGCATTCGGCGGGAAGAAGAGACACATAAGGAGGTGAACATGAAACTCAAAGAGCTTGCCGATTCCCTCTCTCTTGATATCAAGACGCCCGGCGTTGACCTTGACAGGGAGGTCACGGGAGGTTACGTAAGCGACCTCCTCTCGGACGTCATCGCGAATGCCAGGGACGGCTTCCTGTGGATAACCCTCCAGGTGCACCTCAATATCGTAGCCGTCGCATCCCTTAAAGGGCTTTCCGGGATCGTCCTCGTAAACAACAGGGACCCTGACGAGGAGACCCTTAAAAGGGCGGTGCAGGAGAATATACCCATACTTGCAAGCACCCTGCCTACCTTCGAACTCGTCGGGAGGCTTTATTCCCTCGGCCTGAGATGCCGGTAGAATTCAGGGCCGACCTGCACATCCATACCTGTCTTTCGCCCTGCGCCGAGCTCTCGATGACGCCCCGGGCCATAGTAGAAAGGGCGGCATCCCTCGGGGTAAACGTGATTGCCGTATGCGACCACAACTCCGTTGAAAACTCGGCGGTCACGCAGTATCTTGCGAAGGAAAAGGGGATAACCGTAGTACCGGGGATCGAGATCACCTCGAGGGAAGAGGTCCACATCCTGGGTCTCTTCGGAGACATGAAAGGCGCGGAGGATATGCAGGCCATGGTGTATGACAGTCTCCAGCCCGGAGAAAACGACGAGGAGAAGTTCGGGATGCAGGTGGTCGCCAATGAAGACGACGAGGTCATGGGATTCAACAGAAGGCTCCTGATCGGCGCGACGGGTCTCACGGTAAACAGGGTCGTCGATCTCATACACGGTTTCGGGGGCCTCGCCGTAGCCAGCCATATCGACAGGGAAGGTTTCGGGATCATCGGCCAGCTCGGCTTCATCCCGTCAGACATTGAATTCGACGCACTGGAAATCTCGCCGCGAATCACGGTAGCTGAGGCGATGAAAACTTTCTCAGATTACCGTCATATACCATGGATCACCTCCTCGGACGCACACGCGATAGAAGACGTAGGCAGGAGGACCACTGGCCTTCTCATGTACCACTCTACCTTCGGCGAGTTTCGTCTCGCCCTGAAGGGGATCGAGGGTCGCGGGGTCGTTCTGTAGCGCAATGGAAGACATCTCTCTTCATATACTTGACGTCGCGGAAAACTCACTGAATGCGGGCGCGACCCTCGTGAAGATCCGGCTCACCGAAAAGACCGCCGAAGATATCTTCTCCGTCCGCATAGAAGACAACGGCAGGGGAATTCCGAAAGAGCATCTGCGCGAGGTGCTCGACCCATTTTACACCACGAGAACGACAAGGAAGACAGGGATGGGCCTTTCGCTCCTGGCCCAGTCCGCGAGGGAGACGGGAGGGGACATAAGCATAGAATCTTCCGAAAACAAGGGCACCGTTGTGGAAGCCTGGTTCAGACCGAGCCACGTGGACATGAAGCCGCTCGGCAATATCTCCGACACTCTGATCGTCCTGATAACGGGCAATCCGGCGGCGGACTTTGACTTCGCCTATTTCAGGGACGGTCGGGAGTGTGCCTTTGATACCCGGCAGATAAAGGAGGAACTCGAAGGGGTCCCGATGAATTCTCCCCGGGTCATGACCGCTCTCAGGAAGTATCTGCAGGATATTTTGGCCGATATGGGGCGTGAAGGCGTGTAAAATAGTTGTAGAATGCAGATCAGGGTCTCAGGTCCGCACAATCGCGAGGAAACCATTTGATCCCTTATAAAGACGACAACCCCGTCAGGACCGTGCCCTTCGTAACCTTTCTCATCATAGGAGTGAACGTAGCGGTTTTCATCCTTCAGTATGCGTCCGGTGAGAGTGCACGAAGTATCGTGTATGCCTACGGGGCGATACCCAGGAACATACTGAGTTTCAGGTCGGAACAGGCGATACCTCCGGTCGTGACGGTATTTACTTCCATGTTCATGCATGGAGGGTTGATGCACATAGGCGGCAACATGTTATACCTCTGGATATTCGGCAACAACATAGAGGACATCCTGGGACATGCGCGGTTTTTCCTCTTCTACCTGTTCAGCGGAGTGGTGTCGGCTTATTCCTATGCGCTTACCGCACCCGCATCGACCATCCCCATGATCGGCGCAAGCGGCGCGATTTCAGGTGTTCTCGGCGCATATATCCTGCTTTTCCCGAGGGCCAGGGTCCATACTATCGTTTTTCTCGGCTTCTTTATCCAGGTCATCAGGGTCCCCGCCTTGATAGTTATCGGCTTTTGGGCTATTATACAGTTCGTGAGCGGCCTGCTCACCCATGCAGGACCGAACCAGGGGGGTATAGCCTGGTTTGCGCACATGGGAGGTTTCCTCGCGGGTCTTCTCACTATCAAATTGTGGCTGCCAAGGAGGATTCGCAGGTGGTAGTGCTATGTCCGAAATGCAGGGTGAGACTGAAAGTGAACGAAGCAAGAATCTCATCTTCCGGTTCCAGGTTCAAATGTCCGAAATGCGGTGCGGTGTTGATGGTGAGGAAGCCGGTGGACCGGCTGAAGAAAGACCTGGACACCGGCAAGATACTGGTTGCGCATTCAAACCCAGAAATTCTGCAGGACATCAGGTCCGTTATTTCCCCCCTGGGATGCGAAATCATCGCGGCCGCAGACGGGATCGATGCCATAGTCAAGGCGATGAAGGACTATCCCTTTCTCACCATAATGGAAGTTGCACTGCCAAAGATTTACGGATTTGAAGTCTGCAAGAGACTGAAGTCAAGGCCTGAAACGAAAGGCATGAAATTCATAATGATTGCCTCCATATACGACAAGAAGAAATACAGGCGCAATCCCGTGTCACTTTACGGTGCCGATGATTACATAGAAGAACATGAGATCCCGGAACTGCTTCTCGACAAGACTGTCGGACTGCGAGGTCACGCACCGGCTGGAAGCCCGGGGATTGAGGCGCCCCGGTCCCCGGCCGAACCGCAGGTCCGGAAAGAGCGGACCGAGACCGTTGCGAGAGAAGCTGTTTCTCCCCCTGACCATATTTCGACGGACAAGAAGGTAGAGAAGGCCAAGAGGCTTGCTAGAACCGTCATAAACGACATTTATCTCTATAATACGGCAAAGGTTGAAGACTCCATAAAGAACGGCAACTTCTATGCAGTGTTTGCTTCGGAGCTTAGAGAGGGAAGGAAACTTTATGAAAACAGGGTGTCTCCGGAGACGAGGGCAGTCAGCGATTTCTTCACTGAGGCGATAGAAAATTTCCTTGCAGCGAAGGCAGACTCACTTCTTTGATTTTCATTGATATTTCCTGTTTTTGATAGAAAATTGAAGAAATCAGCCTTTTTTCGGATTTTTCTTTCCCAACAAGACCTTGCCTTATTTATCATTTTCTTTGTATATTAGCACTCATTGCAGGTGAGTGCTAACAACTCAAACATTCCATTTCATACGTCGAAAGGAGAAAGAGCTATGAAGTTCAAGCCACTTAAAGACAGGGTATTCGTAAAGTATTCTGAAGAGGGCGAAAAGACAGCCGGCGGTATCTACATCCCCGAATCAGCAAAAGAAAAACCCCAGAAAGGAGTTGTAGAGGCGGTAGGGTCTGAAGTCAAGGACGTCAAGGTGGGCAACGCTATCCTCTTTGACAAATATTCCGGCTCGAAGGTGAACATAGACAACAATGAGTACCTGATCATAAAGGAAGAAGACATCCTGGGCATCGTCGAAGGATAATTCACTATTTACAATAGAATAAAGGAGGAAGATCAACATGGCAAAACAGCTTCTCTTTAACGAAGAGGCAAGAAGCGCGATACTCAAAGGTGTAAGCCTTCTGACCGACGCGGTCGCGGCCACCCTCGGCCCCAAGGGCAAGAACGTTATTATCGACAAGAAATACGGCGCTCCCACCATCACCAAAGACGGTGTGACCGTGGCAAAAGAGATCGAATTGAAAGACCCTTTTGAAAATATGGGTGCACAGCTCGTGAGGGAGGTGGCGAGCAAGACCTCTGACGTTGCCGGCGACGGCACGACAACGGCTACGGTGCTGGCACATGCCATTTACAGCGGCGGCATAAAGCACGTTGTCGCCGGCTCGAACCCCATGGACATCAAAAGGGGCATCGAAAAAGCTGTGGATCGCATCGTCGAAGAGCTCAAGAAGATCAGCAAGAACGTGCAGGACAAGGAAGAAATCGCCCAGGGAGGCACCATCTCGGCGAATAACGACGCCACAATCGGCGAACTCATTGCCGATGCAATGGACAAGGTAGGCAAGGACGGCGTCATAACCGTGGAAGAAGCCAAGAGCATGGCTACCTCCCTGGACGTTGTGGAAGGCATGCAGTTTGACAGGGGGTATACCTCTCCCTACTTCGTGACTGACCCTGACAGGATGGAGTGCACCCTCGAAGATACCTTCATCCTGATCCATGAAAAGAAGATCTCTGCGATGAAGGACCTCCTGCCTATCCTCGAGCAGACGGCGAAGATGGGCAAACCGCTTCTTATCGTCGCTGAAGAGGTCGAGGGTGAGGCCCTCGCGACATTGGTTGTCAACAAGTTGAGGGGCACACTGCAGGTCTGCGCAGTGAAGGCCCCGGGTTTCGGTGAAAGACGGAAGGCGATGCTCGAAGACATAGCTATTCTGACCGGCGGCACCGTCATATCGGAAGACCTCGGGATCAAACTCGAGAGCATCAAGCTTGATGACCTCGGCAGGGCGAAGAAGATAACCATCGACAAAGAAAACACCACGATCGTCGAAGGCGCCGGCGAAGCGTCCAAGATACAGGGCAGGGTCAAACAGATCAAGGCCCAGATAGACGAGACAACATCAGACTATGACCGGGAAAAACTGCAGGAGCGCCTCGCCAAGATCGTGGGCGGCGTTGCAGTCATCAATGTCGGGGCGGCTACCGAGACCGAAATGAAGGAGAAGAAGGCCAGGGTCGAAGACGCACTGCATGCGACACGGGCGGCTGTGGAAGAAGGCGTGGTCCCCGGCGGGGGCGTTGCGCTCCTCAGGTGCGTCGCTGCACTCAGTGATCTGAAACTGGAAAACCACGACCAGAAAGTGGGAGTGGACATCATCAAGAGGGCGCTGGAGGAGCCGATCCGCCGGATAGTGAACAACACCGGCCTCGAGGGCTCCGTGATCGTCGAGAACGTAAAGGCCTCAAAGGAAGCCAATTACGGCTTCGACGCCGCCAGTGAACAGTATGTGGATATGCTGAAGTCGGGGATTATCGACCCGACGAAGGTGACGAGGTATGCGCTGCAGAACGCCTCCTCCGTCGCTTCCCTCATGCTTACCACCTCGGTGATGATCACTGAACTCCCCGAAGAAAAACCCGAAGCGCCTATGCCTCCGGGAGGTGGTATGGGCGGGATGTACTAATAAATTGAAGTGTCGGGAGCGCGGGGTGAGGAGATGTCCTCCTCACTCCCGCCCCTTAATTCCTCCTCGCATTGACGCGCCGTTTTCTTTACATCATCCTGGTCATATCTGCAGCCGTTGTCCTGCTGGCCTGCGGATATGCGGCTCTTGAGATGTTTGTGCCCGCACAGACTGTCAGAAATACGGAGATAGAGATTCCAAAGGGAGCGACATTCAGGCAAGTGGTGGATATCCTGTCGGACGCCAGGCTCATAAGGGACAAGAAGGTCTTCATGATCTGGGGACGGGCTTCCGGGGTAGACCGCAGGATAAGGGCCGGATACTATTCCATATGGGACAACATGAGTCCTTTCGATATTCTGGCAATACTCAGCGAGGGACAGATAATCGCACATGACATAAGGATCGTGGAAGGCGACTCGCTGCCCGAGATCGCACATGCCTTTGCGGAGGCCGGCGTCGCTACAAAAGAAGACTTCATGAAGCTTGCCTACGACCCGGATTTTCTTGCCGCACACGATATCGACGCACCCAGCATCGAGGGCTACATATTCCCCGACACTTACCGTATCCCCAAAGGCGTTCCGCTGGAGGATGCCGTAGGGCTCATGATCGACAGGATGCGGGAAAAACTCTCCAGAGTGACTGAGAGGGCCAAAGAGATCGGGATGACGGAAAACCAGGTCCTTACGCTGGCATCGATAATCGAGAAGGAGGCGGCAGTGGATTCCGAGCGGCCGCTTATTTCGGCGGTATACCATAATCGTCTCAACAGGAAGATGCCTCTTCAGGCGGACCCCACGGCGGTGTACGGCGTCAAAAGGCCCTCCGGAAAGATCACCCGGAGCGACCTTGAGCGAAAGACTCCCTACAACACTTACTTCATAAAAGGCCTGCCTCCCGGACCGATCGCCTCACCGGGAATGAAATCGATCTACGCGGCGGTATACCCCGCCAATGTCCCCTATCTCTATTTCGTGTCGCAGGACGACCACGTACATCATTTCTCCACGACGCTGGCGGAGCACCGGAAGGCCGTCAAGCTGTACCGTGAGAGAGAAGAGGAAATTAAAAATAGCGTGAAGGAAGAAGGGAACTCTCATGGCGCGTCGTAAGAACACGAAGAAAATCCATGTAGGCAATGTGCCGGTAGGAGGCGGCAGCCCGGTCACCGTTCAGTCGATGACGAAAACGGATACCCGTGACGTCCGATCAACGGTGAGGCAGATACGTGCACTCGCAAAGGCGGGATGCGAGATCATTCGCGTGGCTGTACCCGACAGACAGGCGGCCGAGGCGCTCGGTAACATCAAGCGGACAGCGCCCATCCCCGTAATTGCGGACATACATTTCGACTGGCGGCTTGCGCTTGAAGCGGTAAGACAGGGGGTAGACGGCCTCAGACTCAACCCCGGCAACATAGGAGCGCGCTGGAAAGTCGCCGAGGTAGTGGCGGCGGCCGCAGGAGAAAATGTCCCGATCAGGGTCGGCGTCAATGCCGGCTCCGTGGAAAGGAAGCTCCTCCGGAAATACGGGCGGCCTTGCCCCGAAGCCCTGGTGGAGAGCGCAACGGAGCACATTTCGATACTCGAATCCCTGAATTTCCGCAACATAAAGGTATCCCTCAAGGCATCCAACGTGCCGACTACGGTGGATGCGTACAGGCTCTTCTCCCGAAGGTTCAGATATCCTCTTCACGTCGGAATTTCAGAGGCGGGCCCCTTTTTTACGGGGATCATAAAGAGTTCGGCGGGACTCGGCATACTGTTGTCCGAGGGTATCGGCGATACGATAAGAGTCTCCCTGTCGGCCAGTCCCGTCGAAGAAGTCAGGGTAGCATACGAAATCCTGAAATCCCTGGGTCTCAGGGAAAGAGGAGCCCGCATTGTTTCCTGCCCCACCTGCGGGAGATGCGAAATAGATATCCGCGGACTGGCGGCAAAAGTGGAAAGCAGTCTGAGAGATTTCGACAGGCCTATAACGGTTGCCGTCATGGGCTGCGTGGTGAATGGTCCCGGCGAAGCGAGAGAAGCGGATGTAGGGATAGCAGGCGGGAAAGGTTCAGGACTTTTGTTCAGGAGGGGGAAGATCGTCAAGACGCTGAAGGAAGAAGAGCTTTTTGATACTCTGATGAAGGAGATAGGCGCCTGGGGCGGCCGGCCGGAAAACCCTCTGCGAACCGATGGCGCCGGGAAGGGAATGTGATACAACTATCGAAGAAGACCGCCGCGTCAGTGATAAGCCTTTTTCTCTTTTCAATCCTGTTTTTCGGCTGCGTTTTGACAAAAGTCGAGGTGATCCGTCCTTCGGCCCTGAAATCAATGCTTGGCGAGGCAGGGGTCGTCGTTATCGACGCCAGGAGAGACAAGGAGTGGAATGAGAGCGGCGTGAAGATCAGCGGAGCGGTTCGGGAGAATCCCGACGACGTTCCCTCATGGGCAGACAAGTACCGGAAAGACAGGCTGGTAGTCGTATACTGTGCCTGACCGGACGAACAGACCAGTGCCCGTGTGGCACGGGAGCTTATAGGCCTCGGCTTCGGTAAGGAGCAGGTGGCGGTCCTCAAGGGCGGCTGGAACAGGTGGCTGAAGGAGGGATATCCCCTCCAGAAGAAGTGATGGTAACGACGGGCGGGAGCTTGCATCCGCCCTTTTCCCCTTTACCGAGGTGGCAACGGATAAGACTTTCCTGTAATAATAATTGCCGCTCAGACAATAGAAACGGCGAATCGACACGACATAGGTAAGGGCAGAATGGAAATAATCCGGATACCCCGCATCGTTCAGGATACGTGCAGGAAGCATTTTCTCAAAGGGAGATCGATAGGATTCGTTCCCACAATGGGCGCCCTCCACGAGGGTCACATGAGCCTGGTGGGACGGGCGAAAATGGAGAACGACGTCACCGTCGTGAGTATATTTGTAAACCCTATTCAGTTCGGCCCCTCTGAAGACCTCGACAGCTACCCCAGAAACATGGAGGAAGACATAAAGAAACTCCGGGAAGCCGAGGTAGACACGGCGTTTCTCCCCGACGGGCCTCCCATGTATCCCCCGGATTTTTCCACTTACGTCGCTGTGGACGGTATATCCGAGAGGCTTTGCGGAGGCCTGAGGCCGGGACATTTCAGAGGCGTGACCACCGTAGTCGCCAAGATGCTGAACATTACAAACCCCACGAGGGTCTACTTCGGGCAGAAGGATTTCCAGCAGACGGTGGTGATCAGGAGGATGGTGAAGGACCTCAACTTCGGCGTTGAGGTGGTTGTCTGTCCGACAGTAAGGGAGCATGACGGTCTGGCGATGAGCTCCCGCAACCTTTACCTGGACGTTGAGCAGAGAAGGGCCGCGCCGGTCCTGTTCAGGGCACTGACTGCGGCTTCCGATTCCCTCAAAGACGGCCGAAGATCAGCAAAGGAAGTCAGGGAAATCATGGAAAAGATACTTTCGGAGGAGCCTCTCGTCACCCGGGTCGATTATGCATCGGTGTACGATCCGGTGACGCTGGAGGAACTGGACGAGACAAAGAATGAGGTCCTCCTTGCGGTTGCGGCAAGATTGGGAAAGATTCGCCTGATCGATAACCTAATCGTCAACCTGTCGTAAGGCGGGGCTGCTTGCCTCCGGCGTGTTGCAGCGCAATCCGTTTGTTGTTATTGATCCGAAAATGATAATCCTATAAAGAGCTCTTAAGCCACAAAAAGCACATAAGAAATCAAAAACTAATGTTATTGAAATACTCACTTGGTGAGCATTTTCCCCTTCCAACCTCTTGTTTTTTCTCTGTGATTTTTGTGCCTTATGCGGCCATCTGCCTTTTTCAGGTTTGTACGCGGGCAGCGTTTATCGCGCGTCCGCCCTATAAATGTCCTTGACCGTTGGAAAAAGGTCTATATTGGTATGGGGTAGGAAAAGGGCGGACATATATTCATCCATAAAGCCCCTCGAAACAGAAAGCTCCATGTAGGTCATTTTTCGGGCAATCGCTTCCGCCTCGCCGCGCATCTTCTCCGAAAGAAGACAGAGATAGGCGCCGGCAATCGAGGCATTCCCGATAAAAGAAAATTTCTCCTCCGGCATGTCGGGGAGCATACCGATCATGATCGCCTTATTGACATTAAGGTAGTTCCCGAACCCTCCGGCGATGTAGACCTTTTCAACGACGTCGAGAGTGAGGCCGACCTCTCTCAGCAGCAGGCACACGCCGGCGTAGAGCGCAGCCTTTGCGCGCACAACGTTCTCTATGTCCACCTCGGTAAGAACAATGTCCTTAAGCCCCCCTTTGTAAAAAACAAACTCGGGCCCCTCATCCTCTACCCTTATCCTGTCAGTATTCACATCCTTAACAAACTTCCCCTTCTGATCGATCACTCCGGACAGAAAGAGCTCTGAGATCGCATCTATCATGCCCGACCCGCAGATTCCCGCGGGAACGGCGTCGCCGATGACGCCGAGGTCAGGCTCGAAAGTGTCGCGGTCTATCCTCACGGACTCTATGGCCCCTTCGGTGGCCCTCATGCCGTGCCGTATGCCGGAACCCTCGAAACACGGTCCCATCGAACACGCCGCGGTTATCAGCCATTCGTTGTTCCCGATCGCAATCTCACCGTTCGTGCCTATATCCATAAAAAGAGAAATTTCGGGACCGGTGTACATCCGCGACGCCATTACGCCGGCTACAATATCTCCTCCTACGTAGCTTCCCACACAGGGAAGAGTAAAGACGGGTGCACGACGGCTCACCTTTATCCCGGCAGTGCCGGCGCTCCACCGGGGGAAAGAGTTCAGCGTGGGAACATAGGGCTCTTCTCTTATCGACGCCGGATCGAGCCCCCAAAATAGCTGAGCCATGGTGGTATTGCCCGACATGACAACGGAATCGATAAACTCCCTGGCTACTCCGTGACGTTCGCAGACCGGCTGCAGGAGGTCGTTGATATCGCTCACCACCGCGTCCCTCAGGTCGGCGAGCCCCCCTCCCTCGGTGGCGTGTACGATCCTCGTGATTACGTCGTCGCCGTAACGCATCTGCGAATTATAGGTCATACCGACATCCACAAGGCTGCCGTCGGAGTAATCCACGAGATAGAGGACGACAGTGGTCGTACCGATGTCAACGGCTATCCCGTACTTCTTCGCGGGACCGCCTGAAGATACCGATACGGCATCGAGGCCCTCGCTCAAGGTCAGATTCACCTCCCAGCCCGAAGACCTCAGCGTGCCTGCGAGAGACTTGAGAAGACCATGAGAAAACCTCACTCCCGTGATCCCGCTACGATCCAGCTCGCCGACAAGTCGGTCAAGGTCGCTGACATGGTCCTCGACAGTCGGGGGATCGATCTTCAGGTGGACCGTCCTCACCATTGGAGTAATATCGGTACCAAAGGCGTGGAGGGACTCCATGAGATCCTTCGACTTCGAAACAGCTATCTTGTCCCCTACGATGAGCCTGGACCCCTCGGGAATCTCGATGAAGATGTCCCCTTCGGGAAAGGTCTTGCAGGCAAGGGCATAATGTTCCTCGATCTCCTTCCTTCTCAGCTTTCCCGACGATTCCGTTCTGACCAAGCCATCGAGAATCCTGACGCGGCATTTTCCGCACACGCCCTTGCCGCCGCAGGACGCAACCAGATATATGCCGCGGCCCTTGAGTGCCTCATATATGCTTTCACCGAACCCGGCCCCGACGGTCTCGCCGTTTGATATCTTTATTTCCATGGCTTTACATTTTATTGTTTATCAGGCTTTAAATCAAGGAAACGGCCATACGCTTCAGGTTCCACCAGATACGAAACTCAAGAACGCGATGACACCCTCGCAGCCGGATTCCGACCGACAGGCCCTGCCCGGCTGCAAGGCGGTAATATGGCTTTCGGAACAGATGGTTGAAGAGCTGAACTCAGCTCAGAAAGAACTGCTTCAGGAGCTGCCGCAGTTTGAGGCGTACTTCCTGGCCATCTTCTTTTCGTCTTCAACAAGATGGCATTTCTTGTATTTCTTGCCGCTCCCGCACCAACACGCGTCGTTTCTGCCAACTTTTTGAGCCGGCATTTTGTCTTCCTCTGTTCTGAAAAAAGATCCTATATTCTTGAGAAATCTCATAAAAACCTCACAGGTGTTTCGAAATTGCTTAATTATAACAGATCATGGACTAATCGACCAATCCTTTCTGGTTAGTCACCAGCATTTTTGATCTCCCGTCCCTCTGTCTCCGTCCTGGACGTCCACAAGGATACCGTCCCTGAAAACCAGAATCTTGATGAACCTTCCCTGTCCGCAGTTGTAATAGAATCTTTTTATCTGACTTGTCGTTGCACTGAAGCCGCCCAGCTTCTGTCCCTTCCCGGCTTTTTCAGAACCGAACTGTCCGCTGGTGACCGTCTCTCCTTCCTCCGTATAGTCGGGCGGCCCGCATTTATGAATCACTTCGTATTCGCTGTCGCCGTTGCACGCGAGTTCCGTATAGCTGCTCCCGGTCTTGGAGATACAACTCATGCAGTCGGCCAAGGCATACCCGTAAAAGACAAAGACAGTTAATGTCACCCATAAAGAAATGACGGCTGATCTCATCCGATTTCTCCGCGCCGGGTGCCTGTTTATAAACATTGTCATCGGTCCGCCTTTATGATATCAGGAACAACACTTATAGTCCATGGGCATCAGTCGGCGTACCTGTCCGGGTATAAACGAAGAAAGTCATAAGAAATGGTGGAGCTGATCCCGACCCCGAACGTCGGGACGACCTCTTGCAAGGAACGATTCGATAGAAATGGTGGAGCTGATCGGGATCGAACCGACGACCTCTTGAATGCCATTCAAGCGCTCTCCCAACTGAGCTACAGCCCCAAGTTATATAACATAGCACATTTCAAATAATGCTGACAATAGCGGCGGGCCTGATTTCCGGCTCTTCGCAACGTCCCGGAAATCCACTGAACTCAGCTGATCGCCCGCCAATGACGCTCATCGTCATACCGTTGCCACCCTCCGTCAATCCGCCACCGTCACGCCGCACCGTTCACTCATGAACAGAGCAAGCCTGATTCGTGAGAATCCTTGATATTTCAAGGGGAATAGTGATATATTCATCAAGTTTTTGAATAGCGGCACTAAATTATTCAAAACGGAAAGGGACGAGATGCTTAAAAAAATTATACTGTCGGGTTCCTTTGTCTTGTTCGGTATCGGGCTATTCGGATGCTCAACTCCGCAGACGAACCACAATACGGCTCACGTATTCGGGAGTGCAAAGGGCGTATTCCAGCGACATTTTCAATCAGCCGTCAAGAAACCATCTTTGACTGGCGCATCCCGATACGCATAGTTGACGGCATCATCGGGAGAAAATAGTTCAATAAAACCAGCCTAATTCAAGACATTTTCCCGTTACGGAGGGTACCGGGGAAGGTTAAGAAAGCGGCCGCAAATGGCGCGGCTAGACTTCGAAGGCGTCCTTTATATGCTCAATCCTTCGATCAGCCCCGACGCTCTCGATGCTCAGGACATCAAACCGGGCCGGGACCTCTTTTTTCAGTTTCTTCATGAAACAAAGAGCAACCTTCCTGATCTTCTCTCTTTTCCTCCTGTCCACGGCCTCAAAAGGGGACCCGAACGAGTCGTCGGCCCGGGTCTTCACCTCTATGAAAACAAGGACATCCCGGTCCCTGGCGATGATGTCAATCTCCCCGAAAACAGTGCGAAAATTCTTCTCTACGATACGATAGCCCTTTTTCCTGAAAAACGCCAAAGCGATATCTTCCCCCTCCCTGCCGAGGGTGTTCATTGGTTCAGCTCGCTTTCATCAATCGGCCTCAGAGACCCTTCCAGCCGCACGAGCAGCCTGGGTATCCCCTCCACATCCTTTATTTCCTTCTGACAGAGGATCTTCAGAATCCCCCTGAAACCGGAAAACTCTTCACAGTGGCCGGCCAGGTGGCGCGAAAGAGAACGATGGAGGTCCTCGCCCTTCCCGTCCCAGTCCATCAGGACGATCACCTTAGCAAATTCCTTGACTATATCCTCGCAGAAGTCGTAGAGCCCCTTCCCGCTGTGCAGAGTGATAATATCCCCGACGAGACCGATTTTTCTCAAAGCGATGGCGTCTTTCTTGCCTTCCACAATTACCGGGAATCTCTTGTTTGCCTCGTACATCAGCCCCAGCACTTCCCGGAGCCTTTCGGCCCTCTCCAGATCGGCGGTCGAAGGCATCTTCTTTTCGGTACGCAGCATAGTCGTTATATTTTATCATTCTCTCCTGAATAATGGGGAACAGTATGTTGCACAGGCGTGCAGAGCCCTCCCGGGGCTGAGCCTGATAATCTGTCGAGGACCTGACATGCCCACGGGTCTTTTCGTTAAATCTTACAGGAAAATTCCGCCTTTTCAGGGGGTCGCCAGATACCGGTGCCGTTTATTGACAATAGCCATGATTTCATATATTTTAGACGTATGGCGGTAAAACTCGGTCAGTTACTGACAGCTTCAAGTATTATCTCTGAAGAGCAGCTGAAACAGGCTTTAAACATTCAGAAAAAAGAAGGCGGAAGACTGGGGTCAAATCTTGTCAGACTGGGCTTTATCACGGAAGACAAGCTTGTCTCATTCCTGAGCAAACAGTTTGGCGTCCCCGCCATCAATCTTGAAGAATACAATATAGAGCAGTCGGTCCTGAAGCTGATACCGGCCGACATGGCAAAGAAATACCTTATTACCCCTATCGCCAGGGTTGGGGCCACCCTCACGGTCGCTATGGCAGACCCCTCAAACGTCTTCGCCATCGACGACATCAAATTCATGACGGGATACAATGTCGAGGTGGTCGTTGCCAGTGAATCCGGGATCGCCGGCACCATCGGCCGCCTTTATTTCGGCGGCGGGGAAACAATGCTTTCGCCCACTGCAAAAGAGGAATCCCCTGCAGCCGCGATCCAGGCCAAAGATTACACCCTCGGAGACGACGATATGGCCGATCAAGGCCAGTTCGAAGGCACTTACGACGAAGGACCGAACGTCAATGTGGAAGAATTCGACAAGATCGTGGGGAGCGCTCTCGACAACGTCGACGTGCTGGAGGAGAAGGAGGACTCGGAGTTAATCAAAGAGGTCGAGGCGCCGATCGTGAAACTGGTCAACGGCATCTTTGTGAACGCGATAAAGTCAGGGGCCAGCGATATACACATAGAACCTTATGAGAATTCCCTCAGGGTAAGGTACAGGGTTGACGGCGTGATGTACACTGTCATGAACCTCCCGACAAAGATAAGGGCGGCCCTGACCTCGCGCATAAAAATAATGTCCAAACTCGACATTGCCGAGCGGAGGCTTCCCCAGGACGGCAGAATAAAACTCAAGCTCGGCAAGAAGAGGGATATAGACTTCCGCGTCTCGGTCCTTCCCTGTCTCTTTGGGGAAAAAACGGTCCTGAGAATACTCGACAAGGCAAACCTTCAGGTCGACCTGACGAAACTCGGATTCGAGCAGGGTGCGCTTGATGATTTCATGGAGGCCATTACGAAGCCTTACGGCATGCTCCTCGTCACGGGTCCGACGGGAAGCGGCAAGACGACAACCCTGTACTCGGCACTCAACTACCTCAACAAGCCCGACACCAATATCATGACCGCCGAGGACCCCGTCGAATTCAACTTCATGGGGATCAACCAGGTGCAGGTCAGGGAGGAAATCGGGCTCACCTTCGCCGCGTCGTTGCGCTCCTTTCTCAGGCAGGACCCTGACATCATAATGGTCGGCGAAATTCGTGATTTCGAAACGGCTGAAATAGGCATCAAGGCCGCCCTTACGGGCCATCTCGTCCTCAGTACCCTGCATACAAATGACGCTCCCGGCACGATAAGCAGGCTGCTGAACATGGGGATAGAACCTTTCCTCGTGTCGTCGTCGGTAATTCTCATTCTGGCGCAGAGACTTGCGAGGCGGATATGCGACAAGTGCAAGGAGGAGGAAAAGGTCCCCGTGCCGGCACTCCTGAAGATCGGTTTTTCCGAAGAAGAGGCCCAAACGGTAAAATGTCTGAGGGGCAAGGGCTGTACGTTTTGCAACGGAACGGGCTACAAGGGAAGAGTAGCGCTGTACGAGGTGATGCCGATCAGTGACGAATTGAAGGAACTGATACTTGAGGGCGCGTCCACGGCGGAGATAAAGAAGGCCGCCATCCGGCTCGGGATGAAAACACTGCGGATGAGCGGGCTGACGAAGGTGGCCGAGGGAGTGACCACAATGGAAGAAGTCATGCGAGTAACTTTCAACGACTGAAGGAGAGCGGATGGCAAGTATATATGATCTTTTGAAAGTCATGATAGAAAGGGGCGCTTCCGACCTGCACGTTACAACCGGCAGTCCCCCCAGGTTGAGAATAGACGGTAAGCTTGTCCCCATGGATCATCCGAACCTTACGCCACCGGAGACAAAATCCCTGTGCTACAGCATACTGACGGACAGCCAGAAACACCGCTTCGAGGAGAACAATGAACTGGATTTTTCTTTCGGGGTAAAAGGACTGAGCAGGTTCAGAGGCAATGTCTTCATGCAGAGGGGAGCAGTGGCAGCGGCGTTCAGAACGATTCCCTTTGAAATCAAGACGTTTAACGATTTGGGGTTGCCTGAAATAGTCAATGATCTCGTGAAGAAGCCGAGAGGTCTGATCCTTGTAACCGGCGCTACCGGAAGCGGCAAATCGACGACTCTGGCGGCGATGATCGACAAGATAAACTCCGAGAGGTACGACCACATCATCACCGTGGAGGACCCGATAGAATATCTGCACGGACACAAAAAATCTCTTATTAACCAGAGAGAAGTGACGTCCGACACCGCTTCTTTCAAAACGGCCCTGAGGTACATACTAAGGCAGGACCCCGACGTCGTGCTGATCGGCGAGATGAGGGACCTTGAGACTATAGAGGCGGCCCTCACCGTGGCGGAAACGGGCCATCTCACCTTTGCCACGCTGCATACGAACTCGGCCGTCCAGACGATAAACAGGATCATAGACGTGTTCCCCCCTCATCAGCAGGAACAGATCAGGGT